>DAOSCC010000077.1:0-10002 GCA_035361135.1 Clostridiales bacterium
CCTCGTCTCCAAGTATCTTCTTTTTTATATGTTCCGGAATAGGAGCAGGTGTCTTTCCATACTCGCCCTTCACGAGAGCTTTGGATTCCTTCGGCACCATCTTGTACCTTTCCCCGGTGATGACGTTCATGACAGCCTGGGTTCCGACTATCTGGCTGGTAGGCGTGACCAGCGGCGGATATCCGAAATCTTCCCTTACCCTCGGCACTTCCTTGAGGACTTCTTCGAAAAGGTCTGCCTTCCCGGCCTGTTTCAGCTGTGAAACGAGGTTCGACAGCATTCCGCCGGGCACCTGGTATTTCAGTGTATTGACATCGACGCCCATGACTTTTATGTCAAGCAGCCCTGACTTGATGTATTTTTCCTTGATAGGCCTGAAGTAATCGGCGATGTCGCTGAGTTTGCCAAGGTCCAGTCCGGTGTCGTATTCGGTGCCCTTGAGTGTTGCGACCAGCGGCTCTGTGGGCGGCTGTGACGTACCCAGTGCAAACGGGGAAATGGCGCAGTCGACTACGTCGACTCCCGCTTCTATAGCCTTGAGGTATGTCATGGAAGCTACACCGCTGGTATAATGAGTATGGAGCTGTATCGGAATCTTTACATTTTCCTTCAGCGCTTTGACCAGATCATACGCGGCATACGGCAGAAGCAAACCTGCCATGTCCTTGATGCATATGCTGTCGGCCCCCATTTCCTCCAGCATGCGGGCGTCCTTCACAAACATGTCAAGGTTATGGACAGGGCTTATAGTATAACTTATAGCCGCCTGTGCATGCCCGCCTTCTTTCTTGCAAGCCTTGATCGCAGTCTCCAGGTTCCTTGCGTCGTTCAGTGCATCGAAAATCCTTATTATATCGATGCCGTTCGCTATGGATTTCTGTACAAAGTATTCGACCACATCGTCCGCATAATGCTTATATCCGAGGAGGTTCTGCCCTCTCAGGAGCATCTGCAGTTTTGTCTTTTTTGCCTTTGACCTGATTTTTCTGAGCCTGTCCCACGGATCCTCGTTAAGGAAGCGAAGACATGAATCGAAGGTAGCTCCTCCCCAGCATTCAAGCGAATGATATCCAATATCATCCAATTTCTCCACTACCGGCAGGATATCATCGATTGACATCCTTGTGGCTATCAAAGACTGATGCGCATCTCGTAGTACCGTTTCTGTTATTTTTACCTTTGCCATTTCTGGTCCCCTTTCATATCTTAGTCTATTGAAACAAGCAGGTCGCCTGCATTAACCGATGTTCCGCTGGTGACATTTATGGAAACAACAGTGCCGTCCGAAGGGGCAACTATCTCGTTTTCCATCTTCATAGCCTCGAGTATCAGCAGTACCTGGCCTCTCTTTACTTTATCACCGACAGAAGCGACAATGTTGAGTATCGTTCCCGGCATTGGAGCCGTAACCTTCACAGATCCCGCAGCTCCTGACGGCGCTGCTTTGGCTGCTGGTGCAGGAGCGGGCGCAGGTGCAGGCGCTGCCTGTGCTGGCGCGGGAGCAGGCTCTGCCGCTGGCTGTGCAGGTGCTGCTGTGTATGCCGGTGCAGAGCCGCTTTTTACTTCTTCTACTTCAACCTCGTACTGGTTGCCGTTTACCTTTATCAAAAATTTCTTCATAATTTCCATCCTCCCTGATCAGATTTGATGTATTGTCAGTTTTATGCATTCAGATTGCGGCTGAGGCGTTCCAGTCTGCCGGTGGTATTCCAGACCGGCGATGTCTGCGGGATCTGCCTCATTGATCTTACGACCAGCCTGTAGCCGGGCCTGGTCTCCATTGCTGCAATGGCAGCGGATATTACAGCAAGTATTTCTTCATCGATGATCACGTTTTCGTTTTCCGTCATGCCTGCACCTCCGTATCACAGCGGTATGTTGCCATGCTTCTTTGCCGGTCTGTTTTCCCTCTTCCCGGCCAGCATCTCCAGGGCGCTGATCAGTCTCGGCCTCGTTGTCGCCGGATCTATGACATCGTCCACGTATCCCCTTGCTGCCGCTACATAAGGATTTGAGAACTTGCTCCTGTACTCCTCTATTTTTTGCTCACGGTATGCGACAGCGTCTTCAGCCGCTGCTATTTCCTTTCGGAATATGATATTCGCAGCGCCTTCGGGACCCATGACCGCTATTTCAGCGCTCGGCCACGCAAATACCATGTCTGCTCCAAGATGCTTGCTGTTCATTGCTATATAGGCTCCACCGTATGCTTTCCTGACTATAACATTTACCTTCGGCACTGTCGCTTCTGAAAATGCATACAGGAGTTTTGCGCCATGCCTTATGATACCGCTGTATTCCTGTCCGGTCCCGGGAAGATATCCTGCTGTGTCGGTGAACGATACCAGCGGGATGTTGAACGCATCACAGAAACGTACGAATCTTGCCGCCTTATCAGATGAATCCACGTCAAGGGCGCCGGCCAGCACATTCGGCTGGTTTGCAACGATGCCGACGGTTTTTCCGTTGAGCCTGCCGAAACCTACTATGATGTTCTGTGCGAAATGTTTCTGGACTTCCATGAAATCCCCGTTGTCCAGAACCTTCGTTATTATCTCCTTCATATCGTAAGGCTTGTTGGAACTGTCGGGCACTATCTCAAGGAGGCTGTCATCCAACCTGTTGGGATCATCCGTCTCTGCCAGCACTTCCGGATCGGTCAGGTTGTTGTCCGGAAGGAAACTGATAAGCCTTCTTATTTCTTTTATACACTCTTCCTCGTTGGCACACCTGAAATGTGCGACACCGCTTTTTGAATTATGTACCTCCGAACCTCCCAATGTCTCGAAGGTAACATCTTCGCCGGTAACGGATTTGATCACCTGCGGCCCGGTGATGAACATGTAGCTTGTCTTGTCCACCATAAACACAAAGTCTGTTATGGCCGGCGAATATACCGCACCTCCGGCACAGGGCCCCATTATGACCGATATCTGCGGTATCACGCCTGATGCAAGCGTGTTCCTGAAGAATATCTCACCATATCCGCTCAAGGCATCTATACCTTCCTCTATCCTTGCTCCGCCGGAGTCATTGATACTGATGAAGGGCGCTCCAACTTTCATGGCCATGTCCATTACTTTTGCTATCTTGCGGGCATGAGCTTCACCAAGCGAGCCTCCTATTACTGTGAAATCCTGTGATGCCGCGAACACAGGCCTCCCTTCGATCGTTCCGTAGCCTGTCACCACACCGTCCCCGGGGACCTTCTTTCTCTGCATATCGAAATCGATTGCCCGGGTTTCGACGAACGCATCAACTTCAACGAAAGAGTTTTCATCAAACAACTTCTCAAGACGCTCGCGCGCTGTCAGTTTGCCTGATTCATGCTGCTTTGCGATCCTCTCGGCGCCGCCTCCCTCTTCGAGTGCTTGCCTGCGGATCCGGAGTTCGTTTATTTTTTCCATCGTACCCATATGGCTACCACCTCGTCACACAAATATCTGCAGGAATTATCATTTGGTGTTATTACCTGGTGCCAATATATTTGGATTATATAATATTTTCCATTCCCTTTCAACCTGAATATTAACATTTACCAAGCCGGCAAATAAAAAAAACCTCATCCCTGTCAGTATCAACTGAACAAGCCAAAGGTCCTCCCGTCACTTTTGAACATAAAATCAAGCGGTTTAACCGCCGGCTTATGACTGCACAACTTTGGTCTGATAACCTCCAATCATTATCAAGTGTACCATTACAGGAACATAACGTCAATAAATTTGAAGCAATTTTGTTAAAAAATAATCAAAAATCGCCGCACCTGGATCTCAGCATTTCTATCTCCGCTTTACTGAGATACCTCCATTTCCCTTCTCCAAGATCTCCGGCAGTTATGCCCCCGATAGCCGTCCTTTTCAACCGCAGGACCGGATGCCCGATAGTCTCGAACATCCTCCGGACCTGCCTGTTTTTGCCTTCATGTATCGTTATTTCAACAACAGATCTTCCTGCTGACTTATCAATGATCCTAACGCACGCCGGAGCGGTGATGTGGCCTCCTATATCCAGCCCGTTCTCAAGACGCTCTATATCATCCGCACTAAGCATGCCTTTTATTTCTGCCCTGTATACTTTTTCGACTTCATTTCTGGGATGCATGAGCATATTGGCGAACTCGCCGTCATTTGTAAGAATGATCAGCCCTGATGTATCGTAATCGAGCCTCCCGACCGGATATATCCTTTCGCTGATGCCGCTTACAAGATCGATGACGGTTTTTCTTGAAAACTGGTCCTTTACGGCTGATATATAACCTGTCGGCTTATTCAGCAGAATGTAGACTTTTTTATGCCCTGGGCGTATTAAACGGCCGTCCACTCTTACTTCCTCGGAGCCTTCGACTTTGGTCCCCGGTTCGGTCACTGTTTTCCCGTTTACCTGTACTCTTCCCTGCAGGATGAGTTCTTCACATTTCCGCCTTGATGATACCCCGGCATCAGCCAGATATTTTTGAAGCCTGATCACAGTCCGTTTCCTTTCATACGTTCTGCTGTTTTATGTTTCGTATAAAAGCAGTCCATGAATCCCGTAACCCTTTTATACCCATAAAATCATAGCATAAACCCGCACTTGCAGAAAAGATGCGTCAGACGTCTCCGGACCGATGACCAGGCTCAATGGAAGCCGGCATGCTGATATTGGATTTTTGAGGATCATTTTATCACTCGGGATCTTCTTCCTTTTCCTTTTTTACGGCGATCTTCTTTTTGCAGATATTCTCAAGCCTGCACATGAATTCAGGTACAAGGTCCAGTACCTTGTCGATGGTCGAATTTATGTTGACCGGGAGGAGTTTGATATGGCCATTCCCCACGACCATGAATGCTACCGGGCTGATGCTCACGCCTGCGCCGCTGCCCCCGGCGAATGGGAATTTTCCTTCGATACCGCTGCTGCCATCCTCATCATCCGTTTTGCTTTCGTCATTTTCGTCCTCCGCGGCACCGTATTCGCCGCCGCCGGCTGCAAAACCGAAAGTGACTTTTGAAATGGGGATGATAACTGTCCCGTCAGGTGTTTGCACAGCATCTCCTACAATAGTGTTTACATCGACCATTTCCCTGATACTTTCCATAGCTGTTTTCATCAACGCTTCTATCGGATGTTGTTCAGCCACTTGCTCCACCACCTGTTGCTTTTTTTGAATTTTTTACGATACTGTGTTTCATCCAGTATATTTTTATCAATACAACTATAATATGGACCAACCTCACATGAAATATGCAGCGGGCTTCCACTTCGAAAACCTTTTCATTGAAGCACGGCGTGATTTTGATCCTTTTGCTTATGGTTTTCAGATGGCGGGACAAATATGCGACAATAATACCTGCAGCGCTCCAGAGCGCACCGCATACCAGGCCGGTCTGGGCGGCGTCACCGGTTCCCTGTCTGAGTTTCACTTCTATCTCGACATGTATGCCATGCCTGTTGATGTATTCTCTTATGTCTTCCAGAAGGCTTTTATGATCCTTCAGATATTGCCTCACACTGATGAATTTTTCGATTATGTCTTCCGGCCCAAGCTTTTCATTTGCTTTTGAACCGCCCTGCATTTTATGGCTCTGTCCCTTGACCAGCTTGAATTTCGTCTTTCCGTTATCATTTTTTGCCAGTGGCACCTCAAACTCGTATCTTATTATTCCCTTTCCGGTATAAAAGCAGAAAATGACCCATTCATCCTGCTCGTCCCTGGTATATTCAACGGCAGCCTTTATCCTGACGACAAACAGCACGGTATATAAAGCAAGGATAAAAAAAACAGCTATGTAAAGCATCGTTGACTCCATGTGATGAGGTAATGCTCCACAAGCTATTTTTTCCAGTTTGCGGCTTTTTCATCCTTATATATTATTTCATGCTTTCATACAGCAGTCGTCCTGTGCAGTATTTCTGCGTAATGGAACTTTGAACACGGCCTGTGCATCTTCCTGTCCTGCATCATGTATCCGTGTCATTCTTCTGCATATCTTCTTCAGGCTGGTTTTCAGATATCATCCTGTCGAGTTCGAGCATCGGCAGATCCTTGATGGATCTGAAGCCGAAACTTCTGAGGAATTCCTCGGTGGTTTCATACAGCACGGGCCTTCCAGGGGAATCGAGCCTTCCGGCCTCCTTTATCAGGTTCCTTTCAAGAAGCGTGGCGATTGAACTGTCTGAATTGACTCCCCTTATCATCTCCACTTTTGCTCTTGTGACCGGCTGGTTATATGCGATTATCGCAAGCGTTTCGAATGCGGCCTGGGAGAGCGCCTGTTTCTGTCTTGGTTCCGCAAGTTTGCTTATGTACTCAAAATGCTCAGGCCTTGTACATAACTGGTAGCTGCCGTTCAGTTCGCGTATCAGTATGCCTCTCTGTGAGTTTTGTATCCTGATCGCCATATTGTCGAGAATCCGTTTTGCAGTTGCTTTGTCAAGCTCAAGTATTTCTGCGATCTTTGCCAGAGGCACAGGATCTCCTGCCGCAAAAAGGACACCTTCCACGATCGCTTCCATTTCTTTTATATCCATAACTGACTGCCTTCCTGCCTCAGTAATGTTCATTATCCGGTCGATTCCATTATGATCATGCCATGCTGTCAAGCTCGCGGGCATCGATCTTTCCAAGTTCCGGCGCCATTTCGACCTTACTTACGTATATCTCGCCATGGATTTTCCTCTGCTCAAGCCTGACCCTCCTTAGCCTGGCCAGTTCAAGTATCGCAAGGAAACCTGTCACGACATCGGCACGGGATCTCGTCTTGAATGAGAACAATTCAAAAAACCTGAACCTGCCCCTTTTTATCAGTTCCCTGATGATCTCCCTCATCTTGCTTCTGAGGGAGACTTTTTCATGCTGGATGATGCGGTTCATCCCGTTGACATTGGGATTCATCTTTTTCATGTTCCTCTCCAGCAGTTCCGTATAGACCCTTCTCAGTTCTTCAGGAACAAGCTCCACGACTTCATCTTTTCTCACGCATGTGATCGGTTCCGGCAGCTTCCACCATACCTTCGCCCACTCTTTTTCACGCTCCCTGAGCACATACGAAAAATCCTTGTACTTCCTGTATTCCAGGAGCCTCGATACCAGTTCCTCCCTCGGGTCTTCCTCCTGCTGCTGTTCCTCTTTCCTGGAAGGGAGCAGCATCTTCGATTTGATATGAAGGAGCGTGGAAGCCATGACAAGAAACTCGCTGGCTATCTCCAGGTCCATCTCCTGCATGGTGAACAAATAGTCCATGTACTGGTCCGTAATGGTGTTTATGGGAATATCATAGATATTGAACTGGTTTTTTTCTATCAGATGGAAAAGCAGATCAAAAGGACCTTCAAAATTATCTATTTTAATTGTACATGCATTGGTAAGCGCACTTTCCAAGTATATTCCCCCGGAATTCCATAACGGCCGGACGACCGGTCATGATCCTTTTGCCCTTGCGTACTTTTCGAGGTCGGATGCATCTCTGCATAACCGTGTTTTTTCCTGGATCGTCACCAGTCTATCTTCATGGCCTTTCTCACATCAGCTATCGTTTTTTCTGCTGTTTTCCTTGCACGGGCATTCCCGTCCTCGATTACTCCCTTTATATATCCCATATAATCAGGCTTGCTGAGGATTTCCTGCCTTTTTTCGTATATGGGCGTCAGTTTTTCAGCCATCTTTGAATAAAGGTTCTTCTTGCACTGGACGCATCCGATGCAGCCTGCCCTGCACTGTGCTTCAGTTTCGGAAACTCCGTCCTCGTCGAAAACCTTATTGAATGCGAATACCGTACATACTTCCGGATGGCCCGGGTCATCCTTCCTGATCCTCGCGGGGTCGGTCACCATCGACATTACCTTTTTGCGCACCGTTTCAGGGTCATCGGACAGAGCGATGGTGTTGTTGTAGCTCTTGCTCATTTTCCTGCCGTCCGTACCGGGCAATACTTTCGCTTTTGTCAGTATGGACTGCGGTTCAGGGAATACTTCTCCGTAAAGATAATTGAACCTTCTTGCGATCTCCCTCGTCAGCTCGACGTGCGGCACCTGGTCCTCACCGACGGGCACGGCGGATGCCTTGTACATCAGGATATCGGCAGCCTGGAGGCATGGATATCCCAAAAAACCATATGTCAGTATATTCTTGTCCTTCAACTGCTGTATCTGGTCTTTGTAGGTAGGACATCTGTACAGCCAGGAAAGCGGCGTTATCATTGAGAACAGCAGATGCAGCTCGGCATGTTCCCTGACTGACGACTGGAGGAACAGCGTGCTTTTTTCGGGATCAAGACCGACACTGAGCCAGTCTATGACCATATTCGTGATATTGGATCCAAGTTCCGATGTATCCTCATAGCCGGTAGTAAGTGCGTGCCAGTCTGCTATAAAGTAATAGCAGTCATATTCATCCTGCAGCTTTACCCAGTTCTCAAGCGCTCCGAAATAATTGCCCAGATGCAGTGCGCCTGTCGGTCTCGCGCCGCTGAGCATGATTTTCCTTCCCGTATTTGCTCTCATATGTGCCTCGCTTTCCATTCCCATGATCGCTTTTTCTTAACTGAACTTATACATATTGTAGTTTCAGCATCCAAAGGTGTCAAGTGATAATGTACCGGATAATGAGCGATCCTGCCAGGCCGAACAGCAATTCGACCGCTCTCCTGAATGGATACGTAACGGTTGAAAGTATGCCGGGCCTCAGTAACATCAGCGCCAGAAACAGCAGGCCGATATATCTTTCATAGCGCATGAGGCCGAAATATATCCTCGCAGGCAGCACTCCCATCAGGATCTTTGACCCGTCCAGCGGCGGTATCGGAAGCAGGTTGAATATGGCAAGGCCAATGTTTATCATGTAGAATATCCCGCTTATGATGAAAACCGCTGATACCAATGAGAAATTCTGACCATAGAAAGCTATCAGGTATGGCATATATCTGCTGTCATATATAACATTGTACGGCAATCCGCTTTTCGAAGCGATAGCCGCCATTGGGAACGAAAATATAAAGGCCAGCAGGAGATTCGAAGCAGGCCCTGCAAGGCTTACCATGACAGTTCCTTTCTTGTAGTTCCTGTAATAAGTAGGATCTATCGGCACAGGCTTTGCCCAGCCGAACCCGAATCCACTGTACATCGAAACCACCAGCATAAGCGTCCCCAGGGGATCCAGGTGCTTCAGCGGATTCAGCGTAAGCCTGCCAAGCCTTTTTGCAGTAGGGTCGCCCAGTCTGTAAGATATATATGCATGGGCCATCTCATGGAAACTCAGTGAAAAAAGGATGGCAGGTATCGCATATAAAATCATTGCTATTCTATCCATATCTCCGTATCATTTCCTTCCGTATCCGGGACTGATATCAGTCAAAACATCTCTCGTTTATCATGTGGCTGTCGGCCTCTGACATTCCTTCATCTGCCTGCTCTTATTTTATTTTACCAAAGATGATAGTAAAAGTCTGTCTAAAATTATCTTTACCCTTATGTTTATTTGTCAAAACCAGTGCCGTTTCGAACCTGCGGTTTCAGCCGACGGTTCCCCGCGCCAGGCCGTTTTGAACTGCAGCCGCGGCATAACAGGAGCCTGGACTGGCAATGAAATATCACTGATGTGTATCATCATGATAAAGACTTATGCATAATAATACCAGCAGTCGATCTATGATCTTCTGCTGGCTGTACAACGATCTGATATACTATGTGATATATACTGCATCAGGCATTCAGCCTGCTGTATCCTGCTGCTGTATTCCGCCTTTATCCGTTGTATCCTGCCGTGTTCAGTGTTCAGCTTGCGGCTCTGCCAAGGCAGAACCATTCCTGCATGAGCCTTAACATTATGCGCAGGAACGTTGCCTTCTGGACATTGCTTGACGCCACGATATCAGCCCTTCCCACTTCTTTTCCTGACAGTGTGTATATCACCTCTCCTATTTTCTGGCCGGACTTGACCGGCGCCCTGATATCAGAGCTGATATTCACCACTCTTGTACAATTAATATTGTATTAAATCAGTGACCGAAGCCACTGTTCGACCCA
>DAOSCC010000078.1:0-9922 GCA_035361135.1 Clostridiales bacterium
TTTGCATATATTTTTGACTTCGAGTATTGGCATCAGTCAGACCTCCTACACCCTGAAATAGTCCAGCTTGCGTTCAAGCCAGCCCAGGACGATCGTAAGCACGCCGTTGAAAACCAGGAAAAACAGGCCGGTCGAGAACAGGGGCCAGATCAGTCCCTGCTTGGTGAACCGTTCGGCACACATTATGATCTCAGCTATCCCTATTACCCTCGCCAGTGCAGTATCCTTCGTAAGCGTGATGATCTCGTTGCTCATCGGAGGCACTATCCTCTTGATGACCTGCAAAAGTATGACTTTGAAAAATACCTGGGATTTGGTCATGCCAAGAACTGCCCCGGCTTCATACTGCCCTTTCGGTATGCTTTCTATCCCGCCCCTGTATATTTCGGAGAAATAGGCGGCATAATTGACGACAAAGGCCACGATCGCCGCTGTCATCCTTGACTTCATCGGGGTATCGAACAGCAGCCCTGGAGAATACAGCACCACAAACAGCTGCAGCATCAGCGGCGTTCCGCGTATGATCCACACAAAGGTCCTGACGACCCACTTGAGCGGTCTGAATTTCGACATGGATCCAAAGGTGATCACAAGCCCCAGCGGTATTGCCATTGCCAGGGTAAGGACAAACAGCTTGATGTTGAGCCAGAATCCGTCGAAGAGCGATGCAATGTATATGTTCATACAGTTCCTCCGAATAATGATGAAATCTCCACTGGGATCACGAAGACCCCAATGGAGACTTGCCTGTGATGCCCGTACGATATGCCGATCTTACAGAAGACTGTCCTCCAGGCCATAACGTTTGGATATTTCAGCCATTGTGCCGTCTTCCATGAGTTCCTTGAGTATCTTATTGACCTTTTCGGTCATGTCGCTGCCTTTGCGGAAAGCAATGCCAAACTGCTGTGCTCCGAAATTGTTGTCAGTATTTGCAACCAGATCCTCGAAGTCGGTGCCGGGTCCAACGTTATAATAGGCGAGCACTGCATCCACGATCGCCATGTCGGCAGTACCGGATTTGACTTCCATCAACGCCTTTGCCATCGAATCAGCCGGTACATATTCACAGTTGGCAAAGAACTCCTTTGCGGATACGTCCTCCGTACCGTCATCCGGGATCGTACCCAGGGCCTTGCCTTCTCCGGTGGATCCGGCTTCCGCCGTCAGTATCAGGCCATCAACATTAGACAGGATCTCCGCTTCCCTTTCTGCTCTCACAACGATAGCCTGCTCATTCTTCATGTAGGGAATGGAAATGCTCATGTTCTGCTTGCGCTCTTCAGTGATGCACATACCGTTCCAGATGCAGTCGATATTTTTGGAGTTGAGCTCGACTTCCTTGGAATCCCAGTTGATTTCGACAAATTCGGCTTTAAGTCCAAGCTTTTCACATACGATCTCAGCCAGTTCGGTATCGAAGCCGACCAGTTTCCCTTCCTTATCATAGTAGTTCATGGGTGGATACTGGGTGATTCCAATCACCAGGGTACCTTTATCCTTTATGTACTTGTAATCAGAACCAGCCTTCGACGAGCATCCCGGCAGGATCGCTGCAAGCATCAGCAATACCAGCAGCAAAGACATCGTTTTTGTTATCTTTCTCATATCATGTTCCCCCTCGCAACATTTTGACCAAGTTCTTTGTATCAATTTACCACATTGTCACTTTAGTGTGCTAAATCGATGATATATTTATACCACAGGTTTAATATAAAATCAATAGTCAAAATTTAATTTATTTTTAACTGTTGAGCAATTGGAGAAGTAATCTCTACCCATGCATCACAGACAGCGCTTTATTGCTTCTGACGCAAGAAACGCCGGGACTGGCTGCCCGTTGTCAGCGGCCGACATGGATACGTCAACAGAGGCGTTGAAGAAAAAACCTGCTATATATTCCCAAGGACCTCTCTCACCTTCTTGAGAGCGGCTTCCACGGTTTTGTCCATATCGTAGTACCTGTACTCTCCCAAACGTCCGCCGAAGATGACATTTTGCTGGTTTTCGGCCAGTGCCCTGTATTTATCATACAAAGCATTATTCTTTTCATCGTTGACCGGATAATAGGGCTCAGCGCCCGGTTTCCACTCCAGGCTGTATTCCCGGGTGATGACCGTTTTGGGCTGTGTTCCGTGTTCAAAATGTTTATGCTCGATAATGCGCGTGTACGGAGTTTCGCTGTCAGTGTAATTCACCACTGCACAGCCCTGGTAGTTCTGCATGTCCAGTATTTCTGTTTCAAACCGCAGGCTCCTGTATTCAAGGGCTCCGAACCGGTAACTGTAATAAGCGTCTATAGGACCTGTATAAACTACCCTGTCCGCAATACTGTCCCACTTGCTTTTTTCCGCAAGGTAATCAGTGTTGAGCCTGACCTCGATCCCTTCGATCATCCTTTCTACCATGGCGGTGTACCCGCCTTCCGGTATCCCCTGGTAAGCATCGTTGAAGTAATTATTGTCGTAAGTGAATCTCACCGGCAACCTGCGGATTATGAATGCCGGCAGTTCGCTGCACGGACGGCCCCATTGCTTCTCAGTGTACCCGCGGACAAGTTTCTCGTATATATCCCGCCCGACAAGGTTTATGGCCTGTTCTTCAAGGTTCCCGGGGTGTTCGGTAAAGTCGGAGCTTATCTGCTGTTCGATCTTTTTTCTCGCTTCTTCCGGGGTCACGACTCCCCACATCCTGTTGAACGTATTCATATTAAAAGGCAGATTGTAAATTTCGCCCTTGTAATTCGCAACAGGACTGTGGACATAATTGTTGAACACGGCAAACTGGTTTACATATTGCCATACTTCCCTGTTGCCGGTATGGAAAATGTGGGCGCCGTATTTATGGACATGGATCCCTTCTACTTCTTCAGTGCAGACATTTCCAGCGATATGGCTGCGTTTTTCGATAATAAGGCATGTTTTCCCTGCTTTCTTCAGTTCATGCGCGAAAACAGCCCCGTATAAGCCTGATCCCACGATCAGGAAATCATACTTGCTCTTCATTGCAGCGATCCTCCAAAACAGGTATGTATACTGTTCAGTTGAATCCTATCAGTCTCTGGGATACCCTGTACACCAGTAAGGAAATGTCCCGTCCGGGCCTCCCGGGCAGGTTGATCAGGCGCCCAAGCGTCCCGGACCTGATTTCCTTATATGCCTGCAAATCTTTGCCCTTTATATATTCCCACAGTTCCTTTTTCTTTTCCAGGTTCTCCGGTGTTCCGGACAGTATCAGGAAGAATGAAGAAATTACTGTGATGATCTCAAGGAAGTTGAGCATATACTGCCTGAGTTTCTCATTTTCCACGTTTTCCAGGTTCACCTGGTCTATCATGATCTTGTTTACTTTAACCTGCTGGTCTATCCTTCTTATCATGACCTGCTCGTTTACCGACTGGTCCTTCCTGCCGATCAGGTACCTGTACAGGTCTTCGTTTATGTAATATAGTTTTTTCACATGTACAAGGGGAAGATAAACGAATAAATTATCAACATAAAATGTATGTTTCGGAAGTTCCAGCCCGCAATCCCTCAGCAGCCGCGTCCTGTATATGGCCGAATGCATCGATATGTACTGGTCTTTTTTAAAGGGCTTGATTTCGTCCCATGTGAATATCCGTCCTTCCGGAAGCACATCATCATATCTGACAACTTTCTTGAATCGTTTGCCATCCTTCTCATAAACATAATTGCTGATAAACAGGTCGACCTGATTTCCATTTTCGCTTAATCTCTTTATCGTTTCCAGTACTTTTAGATATGATCTTACATCGACCCAGTCATCGCTGTCCACTACCATAAAATACAGGCCGGAAGCATTCTTAAGAGCGGTGTTTATTGCCCCTCCATGCCCGCCGTTTTCCTGGTGTATGGCTTTCACAACGGATGGATATTTATTGGCATATTCATCTGCGATATTTCCCGTATCATCTGAAGAACCGTCATCGATTATAAGTATTTCTGCATCTTCCCCACCCGGCAAAAGCGATTCGATGCAGTATCTCATATAATCCTGCGAATTATAGCAGGGAACTGCTACTGACAGTACTTTCATATCTACACCTCACTACTGACCGCTTTGCTTCATTTTTCCGCTTTCATCAGTCAATATATTCCATCCGGGAAACACAATATCTGCAATATAAATACGTAAACAGCCAAAAATTTGCTCATTTATATACCATATTCTATAATCGTACAATAGCTGAAAAAAGTCAACATTTAGTTTCCCTGAATTTGAGACATGTCCTAAGAATACTCACGGTGTGTATTCGTTCCGGATCCGGAAGGATATGTTAAAGTTTTTTTGTCAGATCGGCCGCAAGTACCCGGAGTGTACTTATAATACGACAGCGCCTTCCAGGTGAAAACCTGTAAGGCGCTGCTTCCTTTGGTTGCGGGAGAGGGATTTGAACCCCCGACCTTCGGGTTATGAGCCCGACGAGCTACCGGACTGCTCCACCCCGCGATATATTTCGCTGCTGAGTTTTCCTGTATTGATTCAACTCAACTGCGCTTATATAGTATAACACCACAGAGCGTTTTATGCAAGTTTTCCGGCGAATTTTTTTCAGGCAATACATAGCAATGCAGGTGTCTTTTCAGTGCCTTCCAGGCGCCGGAGCATAAAAACGGGTTTCGGCAAAACCCGAAACCCGTGGTGCCGAAGACCGGGATCGAACCGGTACGGCTTTATGGGCCGCAGGATTTTAAGTCCTGTGCGTCTGCCAGTTCCGCCACTTCGGCATTTATAACAATTACATATGATAACACCTGCTGTCTTAAAAAGCAAGTGCAGCTGAAAGGCAAATGTTTCTAGAAATATTGAGTAGTCCTGCGATAACCGCCGCTTCCTCTCTTTGACTCAAAATTCTTTTTCAGGTCGTGGATCTTTTCTTCGCTGTCTTTCAGGAATTTCGCCAGCCGGTCCTCAAACGAAAGGTTTTCGCTGCCGTTGCGGTTCCAATCTATTTCAGCAGGGATACTGCTTGTTTTCCTGGTTTCTTTAGGTTCGGCAGCCTTTTTGATCGACAGGCTTATTTTGCCGTTTTCCATAGATAATACTTTTACTTTGACCTGCTGATTTTCCTTCAGATGATCCTTGATGTCCTTGACATATTCTTCAGCGATCTCGGAGATGTGAACAAGACCCGTCTTCCCGTCAGGCAGTTGGATAAAAGCTCCGAAACTGGTTATCCCGGCAACTTTACCCTCTACTATGCTACCAACTTCAACCTGCATAAAGAAAAAAATCCTCCTTAAATTTAAAAAAACGGTCAATGCCGTTTAATGCGACCGGCTGCAAATCTTCCAAAGCAATTCGATTATATAGCATGCGCATGCTTTCGTCAAGCTTGTTATCACAGGCTTTTAAAGATTTTTGGACATAACTCCGGCTAGTTGCCTATATCGACATAGACTCTTTCATTTTTCTTTACCATTCCCAGTTTTTCCCGGGCAACTTTTTCGATATACTCATCGCTTTCGATCATTTTGCTTTGCTTTTTCAGTTCTTCATTTATCTTCTTTTCCTCGGCGATCTTCTCTTCCAGCTTGTTAAGTTCCTGATTTTTGGCATAAATCAGCCCCTGCTGGTTTACAGCGATATAGGACAGATATAGAAATATAACGAGCAAAATGAATATCCCGACCGTAGCTTTTCCTTTTTTCATATGTATCTCTACCTGATCCGAAAGAATCAGTCCCCTGTCTTTTACATTTCCGGCCTGTTTCCGGGCTGTATATTACCGTTTGCTATCTTCCATACATATAGTATAATTCTATGCTTTCTGCAAAAATCCTTCTTACCGCTGCAAATCTACATTGCTGACCGTATTCAAGGCTTCGTCCTTTTCCCTTCGTCTCCTTCGCCGCGGCCTTCTTTCCGGTCTCTTACGCAGGAATCCGGCAATTCTGCTGAGTGCACTGTCTCTGCCTGACGTCTTGCTGTCAGATACGCCTGTCTTGCTGCCCGGCATCTCTTTTTCCCTTTCCCTTGCCATACGTAAAGAGTCCGCCGCCGCTTTGGCCGCCATGCGCACAGGTTTCGACAGCAGTTTCACCAGGAACCTGAAGGGATAAAGCACGATATAAATCAGGATTTTGACCGCCCTGGCCGTTACGTTGATAATAAAAAGGGAGGAGCCCATGACAGCTTTGCTGAACAGCATGGCATACAGCACGGCGCCGAGAAACGCCCCAAAGAACAGGAACCCTCTCAGTTCACCGTCATTGCTGCGGTATATGCTGATAAACATGATTATGCAGGCTATGAGCCAGAACAGTATATCCTGGACAAAGACGGCAAAACCGCCCGTCCTGACAGCCTTCCTGATAATCCTGAATATGTCATAGACGAATGCTATGGCCATCCCGCTTACTGTTGTCCAAAGAAAAACAATGACCTGTTCGCTGACAGAAAGTATCATCTGAATAACCGGGCAAAGAAGCCTCCGCCCTTGTTCCTCTCCCCTTCTCTGTCCGAATACTCAAGGCTGATGATATCGCCTTCGATGCCAAGTTCCGAGCTGTCGATATCCAGCTTGTTTATATGCAGGTCCATTCCCTTTATCACCAGTATGCCAAGCTCGGTATCTGCGATGACACATTCGTCATTGAAGCTTTCAACGTCAACAACGCCGGATATACTCAGTTTCTGCCTGTTTTCCAGGATAACGTTCTGGACCCTTGGCTTTGGCATCTTCTTCTCTTCGATCATACCGACCCTCCCCGCCACTGTTTGCTCCTCCGGTCACGTTGAAATGCCCAGGCGATGCCACATTAAATATATATGCATGTACAATGCATATATGCCGGCAGGACGAACGAAAAAATCCCTTCAGGGCCGATGCCTTTGCCCTTCAGGGATTTTGACGCATACCGGTTCAATTGCCTTAAGGATCAGTATCACAGTATAGTGTACATTTCCTTTGCCCCTTCTTTTGTAACGTGTTCCTCCGTCGACAATACCCTGACCTTTGTAAGGTTATTGCCGAACCTTATCTCTATTACATCTCCAACTTTCACATCAGTCCCCGGCTTGGCAGTCTTGCCGTTTATTGTCACATGTCCTGTTTCGCAGGCTTCATTGGCAAGGGTGCGCCTTTTGATAAGCCTTGAGACTTTCAGATATTTGTCGATCCTCATAAAATACATCCCCCATATGGAATCTAACTGTTGACGATATCTTTCAAAGCCTTGCCCGCTTTGAACACCGGCGCCTTCGACGCTTCGATCGTTATCTCTTCATTGGTCTGCGGGTTCCTTCCTTTTCTTTCGGGCCTCTCCCTGACTTCAAAAGTCCCGAAGCCTACGAGCTGCACTTTGTCCCCGTTGGCCAGGGCCTCTTCGACGCTCTCCAGGAAAGCGTTCAAAGCCTTTTCGGCATCCGTTTTGGTTATTTCGCCTTTCTCCGCCATCCTGCCGATCAATTCAGATTTGTTCATCCGTCTACCTCCTGATTCTCATTGCTTATCCGAGAGCTGAATTTTTGCTTCGTTCCAGAGTGCATCCATTTCCGAAAGGCTCATTTCCTCCAGCTTTTTGCCTGCTTTCATGCTTTGCTGTTCGATGTACTCAAACCTTTTTATGAACTTGCCGATGGTTCCGTTAAGAGCCAGTTCAGGCTGCACATTGAGAAATCTGGCGAGGTTAACGAGAGCAAAAAATGCATCTCCCAGTTCATCTGTAATTCTTTCCACATTATTACTCTTATATACATCCCGCAGTTCCTGTATTTCCTCTTCGACTTTCCGGAAAACGTCTTCTATGTTGTCCCAGTCAAAACCGACCTGCGCAGCTTTCTGCTGCACCTTGTAGCTTCTCATCAGGGCAGGCAGGTTTTTGGGCACATCCTTGAGCACCCCGGTCTGGCTTTTTAGCTTCTTTTCCTTCTTCTTTATAGCTTCCCAGTTTTCGATGACCTCTTCTGCGGTATCAGCCTTTACATTGCCGAATATATGAGGATGCCTGGATATGAGCTTTTTGCAGACCTCGGTAATCACATCCCCGATATCGAAATCGCCGTTTTCCTTCGCTATCTGTGCATGGAACACTATCTGCAGAAGCAGATCGCCCAGTTCGTTGCAGAATCTTCCCTTGTCCCCGGAGTCCAGCGCTTCAAGTACTTCGTAGGTCTCTTCGATCATATATATCCGCAGGCTTTCATGAGTCTGCTCCTTATCCCACGGGCAACCGTTTTCTCCCCGGAGCCTTGCCATTATCTCAAGCAAATCATCAAACCCGTATTTTTCTTTGAGCTTCATATGTATCTCCCGTCACTTTCTGCAAATTCAGCGTATTCCTGCTTTATTTTATCCTAATTTTATCACAAATAGCAATAAAAAACCCGCCCGAAAGTCAAACCGGACAGCCGCAGGCGGGTTGACGGAAAACACGCAGTCATATGCCAAATCCGAAGTAATCCTTTGCGTTGTTGTAACTGATATCCTGCACCATTTTCCCGAGCAGGGCCGTATCATCCGGAGCCTCACCGTTTTCGGCCCATTCGCCGAGGATATTGCACAATATCCGCCTGAAGTACTCATGCCTGGCGTATGACAAAAAACTTCTCGAATCGGTCAGCATCCCGACAAACCTGCTCAGCAGGCCGGTGGATGCAAGCGCCGTCATTTGCCTTTTCATTCCGTCCAGCTGGTCGTTGAACCACCAGGCGGAGCCGAACTGTATCTTCCCGGGGATGCCTCCGCCCTGGAAGCAGCCGGCAATTACGCTTATGACCTCATTCGCGCCGGGATTGAGGCAGTACAGGATCGTTTTCGGGATACCGGCCACGGTATCTATCCTGTCCAGCAGTTTCGCCAGCGGGCGCGCATAAACAGCATCATCGATGGCGTCGAAGCCCGTATCGGGCCCAAGCAGCCTGAATTGCCGCGTGTTGTTGTTCCTCATGCATCCCATGTGTAGCTGCATCACCCAGCCAAGTTCGCTGTAACGGGCTCCCAGGAAGGTGAGCAGGTTTGTCCTGTATTTATTGGCTTCCTCAGTATCCGGTTTCCCGCCCGACATTACCTTGTCAAAAATCCGCGAAGCCTCTTCATCGCTGCATTCCGCGTATACTGCGGGCTCGAGCGAGTGGTCCGACAGCCTGCAGCCCCTGCTGTTGAAGTAATCCAGCCTGCCGGAGAGGGCATCCCTGAAACTGTCGTAGCCGCTTATTTTCTTTCCGGCGGCTTTTTCAAGCTTCGTCACCCATTGCGTGAAACCGGGCCTGTCGATGTTCAACGCCGCGTCAGGCCTGAAAGTCGGCAGCACCTTAACACCGAATCCTTTATCGTCGGCTATCCGCTCATGGTATTCAAGCGTGTCGGCAGGGTCGTCGGTGGTGCACAAAGCTTTCACATTTGAACGCTTTATAAGCTCCCTGGCTGAGAATGAGTCGTCCGCAAGCATTTCATTGCATTTGTCCCATATGTATTCCGCAGTTTCGGGTGAAAGAAGTTCTTCTATGCCGAAATACCTGCGAAGTTCCAGGTGGGTCCAGTGGTACAGCGGGTTGCCGATGCAATATGGCATCGTCTCCGCCCATTTCATGAATTTTTCCTTATCATCCGCATCTCCTGTGATGTATTTCTCCTCGACGCCGTTTATCCTCATGGCACGCCATTTGTAATGGTCACCGCCAAGCCATATTTCCGTGATGTTTCTGAACTTTTTGTTTTCAGCAATCTCCCTGGGACTCAGGTGGCAGTGATAGTCGATGATGGGCATTTTAGCGGCATATTCATGATAAAGGATGGCTGCTGTTTCATTATGCAGCAGGAAGTTATCGTCCATGAATTTTTTCTTCATAACCCATTCTCCTTTAAGTCAGAATGTCTGGTATTCTGCGCGTGTATCAGCACACAGTCGCCCGTTAAGCGGACTGCTGAATGTCATCTGCGCCTGGCACCCCATGAATC
>DAOSCC010000079.1:0-9826 GCA_035361135.1 Clostridiales bacterium
ATAAGCAACGAACTCCACTATGTCGAAGCCTGTCTGCGGTATGACACACTTTGGCTCCATCAGAAATGGCGGTTCATTTTTGACAACGTATTCTTCTATATCGAAATTGGCATTGCACTGGCCGCTTCCCTCGTCGTACCTGCCGTCGAAATATATGCAGCGTGCTGTTGCCCTGAACGAGAAATTCCGTCCTTCCAGGGCTTTTATCTGGCCTTTTGTCATTGGGACCACGAATATGGCTTTTGCCATGTTGTCAAAAATCTGGATATCTTCCTGCGGGGCTGCCTCGCCGTTCAGACTGACCTCCCACTTCTCCCTGTCTTCCCTGGTATAATACACGGCTCTGGCCAGCGGATCCTCCATATGTTTTTCATCTTTAAGTCTCGCAGTCACTTCGACTTTTACGCCGATCACCTGCTTTTCGAAACCTTCAGGGTTGTTTTTCCCATAGTCGATAAAGTTGAGTTCATCCCGGTTAATCACTTTTACCGAGACTTCCACCGGGGTATGCTCTTTCTGATACTTTTTAATGGTGAACCCCATATAAAACAGTTTGCCTTTGCTGTCAAACCTGAACATCCTGCCTTCCCCGTTGAACTTGGCCGAGGGCGCGGACTGGACATTGAGAAAGTGGTGGAAATCCCATGTACCGTCAGGCTTTCGTTCCGGGGCAGTATGCTTTAAACCCTCGTCGGTTACGCCATTGCGAATCTTGAATTCGGTTATGCCATTATTAATCCATTCTCGAGTCCGCTTTTCTATCTCTGAAACATTATTTATTGCAGCTTTATTATAAATACTTACACGCATAACAGGTTCGCCTTTGAAAATGTCTTTTACATATTTACTATCCCAGTAATGGTATATCCATGCAATATCCTCAAGCGGTGTTATCCTCTTTACGTCGGGAGGAAAATTCGTATTGGCATACAGATTCCCTTCGATGGTATATCCGTCATACCTGTACTCACCACGTTTATATCCCGGCTTTTTATAGAAACCGATGCCGTTTTCGTTGAGAGTATCCTCTTTGTAATTCTTCCTGTAGCTTTCGTTGGTGTTTGCCTCTTCTGGCGTCCCGTACACGACGATACCTTTTCCGAACCAAATACGGTAGTTGAAAGGCCGTCCCTTCGCAACGGGCGTGACTCCGTATGGAAGTCCAGATAGTTTCTCAAACAGTTCTGGATTGTCGAAATATGTTTCCCACTTGCAACTTGTTTCATAATACCGCGTATCATCCATTGCAGTTGTAAAATTTGGCAGCAGCAAGGACAAAATAAGTATACATATGAAAAATTTCTTTTTCATAGCAACCAGCTACCTCTCTGTTTTGAATTGTCTTTTATTATTTCAGGCTATGGATCGAAAGTGAGAACCCGTTATCGCCACCGACTTTATAAAAGAACATTTCACGGCCATTATAGGTTATCTCTTCTACACGGTGCTTCTGGTCACCGCAGACTGCATATTCCAGATATCTATCATATTCCGCCATTGCTTTATTTGCTTCGTCTTTGAACCAGAACTTAAACATTTCGTATACGATGTCTCGATGAAGCCGCTGTACAGCTTCAGCATCATACAGAACTATGTGATATGGGTTATCCATTATGCTTTCATCGTCTATCGTGTTAAAATAAATTGCCATTTGGATATTAAGAATTTTATTTTCCTTGAACTTCTCCTCACTCTCATAACAGTCATAGAATATATTATGTCCTACTTCGCTGAACCCTGAAACGACAAATCCTTTTGATTTTTGCCCAACATTTCTGAATGCGTTCGCAGCATCAATTATCTCTTTTTTAGATGGGGGCCATGCTGTTACAACAGATCCATCATAATTCACACATTTAAATACCTCATCCTCTGCCGGAGTGAACGGCACACGCGAGGCGTTATCCAGGTATCTAATCATGATGGTTGCCGCTTCCGCGCGCGTCAGCGTGTCAGCCGGCCTGAACCAGCCTCCGGCCCCCCTGATGAGTCCGAGCTCATAGGACTGCAGCACATATTGCTTGTTTTCATCCTTTATTTTTGCATAATCCTTTATCTTGGACCGCACAAGATTATCCGGATTGTTATAAGGGTCATTGTAGGGGAACTCTTCT
Organism: Clostridiales bacterium; assembly: GCA_035361135.1. Lineage (GTDB taxonomy): Bacteria > Bacillota > Clostridia > Acetivibrionales > DTU013 > DTU013. The sequence continues at coordinate 2,115 of DAOSCC010000079.1, forward strand.
TTCAGCAGAGTTGCCTTTACTATGATCCTTGTTGCCTCTTCACGGGTAATGGGACGCCTGTAATCGGAAAACTCGCCTTTCGCGATCAGCTTTTGCTGAAGTGCTGTGTCAATATAATTCTGAGCCCAGTATTTCGTGTTCTCACCAGGGGCAAATCCCATCGACCTCACAGTCATCTTGAGAAACTGATCGACCTGCACCGGATCGTCAGGATGAAACATGCCGTTATCTCCATTGATAATGCCAAGCAGCGACAGCATCCCGACCTCTTTGCGGCTCCAGTGAGACTGCATGTCCCCATACGAGTCCAGCAGGTTTTCTATCTCTTCGTCTTTTAATTCTGCAAGCTTTTCCTGCAGCGGCTTTATCCTGAAGGCTGTTTCATTTTCATACGTTCCTTCGGATTCACCGGCATATGCGCGCGTCGGCGGGAACAATGCCAAAATACCTAATAACATGGCCATCAGAATTATTTCAGTACAAATCCTTATAACATGCCTGCCATGCCATACAAACCTTCTGCCATACATATTTCGGCCTCCTTGTCATTATCCTGTTTTACAGGTTTATTCTCCTGCCTGCAGCTAAAAATAAACTCACAGTTTGCCAGCCTCAGGATGTCATTGTTTTTCAGCAGCATCTCCTTATTGCACTCAATCCGTTTGCCATTTATATAAGTGCCATTCATGGAATTCAGATCCTTGACATAACAGCATCCATTCCTTCGTATTAAAACGGCATGCAGCTTACCTACGGCATTGCTGTACAGTATATGGTCCACATGACCGGCAAGTCTGCCAACGATAAATTCGTCCCTGTCGATCACTATATTCTTCTCTCCCGGCTGTCCGTTCATATTTATCAGTACAAATTCGCTTTCATTTTGCATTTCTAGGCTTTCGGTCTTCTGAGAAAAACAAGTTACTCCTGACTCCGGAGGCAATGCCGCATCTTTCGCTTTCAGATCAGTCCGGATTTCTTCGGCGCTTTCGCCTTGCGGTATACTAATATCATTCCTTGCGGCTGCCTTTTCCGCAATTGCATTCTTCCGACTATCGGTCTCACAATCTGCCGGACTCTTTCGCATATGACCTGTCGTCTGTATAAATGCATTTTGCGCCATTGCTTCGCCTGGTATTGCATCCGGTTCGCCGTCCTTATCCGGCCTGGTACTGACTATATCCCTGATACTGAACAGTTTCATTGCCTGCAGTTTCCTGAAGATCAGCACTTCAATCGCAAGAATTATCAGCGCGACAGCAATATAATTCACTGTGGCATCATTCCCCGTACCGGCAATGATCCCGCGGCACATATATATCGCTATACCCATTGCAAGCTGCAGCAGCACCGCAATAACAACTGCAGGCGATGGTTTTTTCTTCCTTATATTCTCCATTGCTTCCTTCTTTTCCTCTTTCTTATATTTTTCTCTATTTTCTTCGGCCATTTTTATGCATATTTCCGGCTCGTACGGCGGTTTTTGCTTTTCTCTGATGTCCGGACTGTACAGCAATTCGTTTACAAGTGTAATCAATCCCCTGATGCTGAATGTTTCGCTTTTCACCTCCGATAATATACGCTGGACGAGATTACCGCTGCTAAAACCTTCTTCGTTTATATGCTGCATCAGCAATTCAGAAACCAGTGTCTGCAATGACCCGGCATCATCATGCCGGAATTCTGCCGGTATATACACGGTCATGACATCCAGCGTCCCGGGATCGATATATATAAATTCCGGTTTCATCAGGAAGTTGGACGGATACAGCAGATACCCGGCTGAATTGCTTATACAGGCCGTTATATTCAGAATCAGCCTGAGGAAAGCCTCCCTGCTGAGCTTATTCCTTTTCAGGTATATCGATAACGGTATCCGGGAGGTTATATTATAGTAAAAGTAGTTGGCGTCCTCTTTCTTTACTATTTCCATCGGGATGACGTATTCGATATCATTGTTTTCGAACATGCCGGCCTGATACCCTATGATGTTCCCGGCACACCTGATTACAAGAAAACTGGACGCAGCATCGCTTTCATATATAAACTCCAGTTCCTTAACTGCTTCTGCAGCAACCCCGGACATAGCCGACTTCCTCCAAAACATTTCTTTTAGTATGCAGCCGTCAAATGCTGCTCTCTCAATTGATCTGGTTGTTTTGTCTGATAAGCTGGCTGTTTACATCGTTTGTGACAGAATCACTAGCAAAGATGCTTTTCATGATGTCAGTAACAAACTTGATAATAGCATCTCTGAATATGAGCGCTATACCTACAAGAACAGCGATAATAACGACTATTTCCACTGTTCCGAGTCCATCCTCCTCGCTCAGGAAGCTTTTTACCAGTTTGTTCATCATACCACCTCCGATTCTCATATATTTCTCAGGGCCAGGACTGCAGGCATCCCGACTATGAGCAGTATTGCAATGAACATCAGCATCATCGGCAGCAGCAGCTTGGTCGATGCTTCTTCCCCGAACTTCTTTGCTGTATTTTTCCGCATCTCCCAACATTCATCTGACAGGAGCCTCAGTACAGGGACAAGCTCTGAATTGCCTTTCCTGATGTTTTGCAGTACTACGGTCACGAAGCGTGTTACTGCAGGGACATGGCACCTTTTTGCAAACTCCTCATATGCTTTATGTTCGGATACTCCTGACCTGACAGCCTGTACCGTGATGCATAGCTCTTTATAGAGCGGAGTCTCCCGCTGAGAGTCCATTGCAGCCTTCTCCCATGCTTTCGATACAGTCAGCCCGGCATTGACAAGCAACGTCAGTTTATTGACAAAGTCCGGGAACTCGAGCTGGATCGCCTGACGTCTTTTCCTGACTTTCTCATGCAGTTCACGGTCGCTGAGCACAACAGCTGCTACAACCAACAGAACGCAGAAAAACAGATAACCGCCGTCGATATCGGCAAAAATCCCCACAAAACCGGCAAACATCAATGCCAGAAGTACCAGCGATATTTTGTTCCCCCAATGTACACGGAGCATCAGCAGGGCTTTCCTGTGCCCATAAAGTTCAGCAACTGCCATGGCCAGCTTCCTGTCATATCCTGTGTTGTAGCTGTGCTTGAAAGTGTCCAGAATAAGCATGCTTACCGGAAGGAGCCCTTTCAGCGGAAACTCTTTCTTGTCCAGCACGCATATGATATCCGCATACCTGCCCCTTGATAAAAAGTACAATATTAAATAAATAATGGCTAAAACGGCGAAAAAAACAGCCATGGCAGACCTCTCCGCAATATCATCTGATCTTTCGTCAGTGTTTTTCGCATCATAGCGATTTTTCATTGGTGATGTTAAGAATTATTATGGTATGGTATAGATGTCTTACTGCATCTTTTTACGCATATTTCTGCAAAAAATTTCCCTGTATTTTGAGCAAGTCCGACTAAAACGTCTGCTGAGCCGGTCAAACCTTTATATCATTCAGCTTCGCTGAGATGAACCATGCCAACACCATCATTGCCAGGGCAATGGTCATCGTCAGCCGCCCGGCAGCTGTATTGAAAATCGGGTACATATAGTCCGGCGCACTGGCTGAAAGCAGCGCTATCATAAACACCGGAACGGCATTCAGCACCTTCTGTTCAAATCTGCGCTCAGCCAGCAGCATATCAATTTCCTGGCCGACTTCTATCCTGTCGCTTATGATCGATGAAGCGTTTCTTATAATCTGGGCTATATTCCCGCCTGTCCTCTTGCTTATACTGAGGACATTGACAAAGTTGTCTAAATCTTCAAGTCCTGCACGGCCTGCAAATTCAGTCAATGCGGATTCAAGCGTCTCATTGGTATCAAGTCTGCTGATTATGTTCCTGATTTCAGCAAGTATATATGTGGACGGCTCCGGATAAAGCACGGAGAGATCCTCCAGCGCCGCTCTGAATGCGGATTCGATGGATTTGCCCGCAGAAACGGATGAAGCCAGGGAATACAGCAGGTCCTTAAACTGGATATTTAGTTCCTTCTTCCTTCGCTTAACCAGGTCCTTTGCCTTTATTCCAGGGTACAGCAGCGCAAGCGGTGTAAGAAGGACAGATATGAGTACGTTTCTGTAGAACAGAAAACCTGCAGCAAAAATTACTGCTGCCGCTGCCAAAATGTAAAGCATCTTTTGCTTTGTCCCCATAACATATACGTTGTAATCCGTCATTGCATACCACCGCCCAGTCGACAACGGATACCCGCCATTTTAAGCTTGAATGTCCTGGTAAGCATGTTTCCGGTCCACTTGAGGCAGCCCGTTACGGGTTGGCTTTCGGCTGCCTGAACGCCCGCTGTCCGGCAGACATACGGCCTTATGGCGTATCCCGTTCCCGTATTGTCCGCATCTGTATCCCCGATGCATATGTCCAGGCCACCACTGCTACACGGTACTGCCTCCTCAAATACAAACAGCGGATTCAGAATGATCCGTCCGTTGCTGTAACCCGCTACTTCGCTTATCTCAAGTACTCTCCTGGACTTGTCCCTCAGCCTGGCAAGATGCACCATTATGTCTATGGCTGAAGCGATCTGCTGCCGTACAGCATCCAGAGGTATTGGGGCAGCGCTGACGACCATGGTTTCCAGTCTCTTAAGCATGTCTTCGGCAGAATTGGCATGTCCGGTGGATAATGACCCGTCATGACCTGTATTCATTGCCTGGAGCATATCAAGAGCCTCCTCGCCCCTTACCTCGCCAACTATTATCCTCTCAGGCCTCATCCTCAGTGACGTCCTGATAAGGTCGCGGATGGTGATCATCCCTTTACCTTCGCTGTTTGCGTTCCTGGTCTCCAGCCTGACCAGGTTGTCCACCCCTATGATTTGAAGCTCTGCTGAATCTTCGATCGTGATTATACGCTCATCCGGAGGTATCCTGGCAGCAAGTGCGTTCAGAAAGGTTGTTTTGCCGCTGCCAGTGCCTCCACAAATAAAAATGTTGTATTTTGCCTTTACAAGACAGTCCAGCACCTCCGCGGCCTCAACGCTCAATGAGCCTGCCTCCGTCAGCTGCTCCAGGGTCATGGGTTTATCGGGAAACTTCCGTATCGTCATTATCGGCCCGTTCAGCGCCACTGGCTTGAGCACAACATTCACCCTTGATCCGTCCGGCAAAACGAAGTCGACAATCGGAGATGCCTCGTTTACAGTCCTGTTGGTCCGTGAAACAATATTATGTATCACATCCTCCAGTTTCTGCTGATCGGCAAATGCCGCTTCTGTCCTGTATATGCGGCCTGCGCGCTCTATGAATATCTTGTCCGGCCCGTTGACCATTATTTCAGTGATGCTTTTGTCGTCCAGCAAAGGCTGGAGTATGTCGAGCCTTCTCATCGAATTGTATACCATGTCGGCCAGTTCTCGTTTTTGCGCGATATTGAGCCAGGAAACCCTGGATCTGCGGAAAACCGCTGCTGTCACCATTTCCATAAGCTCGTCGTCGTCGATATCCCTGGTCCTGTCCAGTTCCTGCGCGATTTCCGTCCTTATCTCCTCTGCCAGTTTTGAATCTCCCGGCAGCTTGTCCCTCTTGTATCCGACATTGCAGATTTCAGCAACTTCAGGCAACGGATCCACCTCCATCCGTGAGAACTCCTGCCGGCGGCCTGCGGGCCAGTATCTGCTCCACAATGCTGTTAAGGCTCTTAAGGAATGAAGTTTCACCGATAAGGCTGCCGGCTGCAGTGCCGTCGTGCATTCGGGAACAATCCGCAATCACAGCGGCCGGCTTGTATCCATAAACGGCGCCATATTCTGCAAATCCGGATGAAAAATTCAATACGGGCAAAAGCTTGTCCGCCAATGCCGCCTTCCATCTGTTTTCCAACAGATCGAGGCCTTTGATGAAAATAACGGCCTTTGACTCTATGACAGGATCCAGGGCAAGGACCAGAACAATGGCGTCGGAATGCCTCATCACTTCCGCATTTACATTGCTTAGACCCGAAGGCAGGTCAACAAAAACCATGTCATACACACAACTCGACCTGAACTCCCTGATAAGCCGTACTGCATCCTGTTCATCAAACTCATTCATTTCCAGTATGCTTTCAGGAGGCTTGTAAAAATATACGCCACTCCTTATATCCCTGCACTTTGCGGACTCCAGCCTGAGCCACAGGGAGTTGCTTCCTTTCAGATGGTATATCACATTGGAGAAGCTTTGATCAGATTCCCCTCTGAAAAAACTGTCTGTTGAGGGAGTAATTTCAAGATTCAGGTAAAATGTCCGAAACCCCATGCCTGCGCACAATATGCTACAGCCTGCCGCAATACTGCTTTTCCCGACGCCGCCGGCAGGTGAGGCAACACTGACGATACACGTGTTCTTGCGTCCCTTTAAAGGATGATCCCTGTCTGTACTTGTAGAATAGATCCTCAATATCTCAGATACCAGCCTGTCGATGTGCTGGTATTTCATGATCGAAACGGGTGCCGAATCACGGCATTGAGGTGCCTGCACGGGACTCCCTTCCTCAAGAAGCAGCATAAGTCCGCGGTCGTACTGCCCAATTTTTTCATCGTACATGAGGCTGTTCACAAGGATGATATCAGCAGACTTCGGACTGTCAAGGAAACCATGCAGGACCTGGGGAGATGAAAAAGATGTCAGTTCGAATCTCCCGGGGTAGTTTATGATTAGGTATTTTCCGAAATTCCGAATATATTCGGCATCAAAATCAGCTATAACAAGACTGAGCCTCCCCAAAGCGCTCCCTCCGCAGCTTACAATTACAATTATTTTTGTAAAAATTTGGTTTCAATAATATTATATGGGCAGGCCCACTTTCTGTCAATTCCTATTTTTCAAAATTTTCCAATGATATGAACGCTGGATTCGCAAATTACTACAGCAGGCACTATTTTGAGAATTTTCCGATAAGCTCTTCCTGCTCTTTTCTGACGAAGTTTTTGATCTGGTTGAAGACGATCGGACCGTTATGCCTTATTTTGAGTCCGTATTCGAAATATCCGTTATGATCGGCTTTCCTCACTATTTCCGCAGTGAGAGACAGAATGTCTCTCGCAAGGTAGATATCGAGGTTCAGCTTGTGGCCTTTGTAATGCTCCTCTTTTGCGTACAGCATCAACCCGTAATCGCTGATATCCTTTACCAGTGCGTAATATTTCCTGTTTCCCGCCGTACCGGCTACCCTGTAATCCGCGTACAGAGAAACAGGAAACCGGTCGTATGACCGCAGCCTGCTTCCTTCGTCGGGCACATCTTCCCTGTAGGTCAGAAGGCTTTCATCTTTATTATAATCAACGATCCTGGCTCCCCTTATGACTGCTTTCTCATCCAGTTCATAGGCCGTGACCAGGGGATCGCCTTCCAGGAAAGTTGCCTTCCGGCACTCCTTCGGAAGCTTTACGACGATTTGATCGTCAATTATTTTCTCAAGGATGCTGTCAAACACGTTAATCATGGAATAATGCCTCATCGTAATGACACTGCCTTCTGCCGGTCCCATGACACACCTCCATGAAATAACCCTGTTTCTGATTTTATTATATTATAAATACTAAATATTTGGTAGATTTGCAGTATTCCATATAATTCCGCGCCGCACCTATATCTATCCTCATTCTGTCACCGAGTCGGCATGCCATTAATATAATGATACTGACGACAGCATCACAGGCCGGACGATAGATCTCACCCGGATCTGTAACACTTTGCACGGAAGAGGAATAAACTAAATTAGCGGTATAA
>DAOSCC010000080.1:0-9693 GCA_035361135.1 Clostridiales bacterium
GGGCTCGCTGCTTATTTCATTGGGCATAGGCATCGCCTTTGGGCTTGTCCATGGGATATTGGTCGCTTATTTCGACATACAGCCATTTATCGTCACTTTGGCAGGTATGTTCTTTGCAAGGGGCATGATAACCATAGTAAGTATCGCTCCCCGTACGGCATCGCAGGAAGCGTTCCTTAAACTTAAACAGGCACGGATCACGCTGCCGGGTATCGGCTATTATGGAAAGAACGGCAATTTCATCCCGGCCCAGATAGAGCCCGGGGTGGTCGTGGCTGTAGCAGTAGTGATTATAGTTGCTGTGCTTCTCAAATGGACAAGGTTTGGACGCAATCTCTATGCCATAGGCGGAAACAGCCATAGCGCACTGACCCTTGGCATTAATGTCAAGCGCACAAAGTTCTTTGCATACCTGATCGCCGGATTGCTGTCCGGGATCGGCGGATATGTGTATCTGCTGCATACGGGGGCAGGGGACGCTGCCAATGCCGCCCAGGCGGAAATGCAGGCGATCGCCTCCAATATCATAGGCGGAACGTTACTGACCGGCGGGGTCGGTAATGTTATCGGAACACTTTTCGGCATGCTTTCTTTGAAGACCATTACGAATATCGTAATCGCTTCGGGATTGACAAAACCGTATTACCAAAGCATCACGACCGGTCTTATGCTGTGCTTCTTTATCCTGCTCCAGAGCCTGATACTTGCCGTGCGTGAAAAGGGCCGCATGAAGCTGCTGCCGGATTGGATGAGATTGAGGAAGACTAATAGAACTGAAAGCCAGTGACCTGTCTGAAAGTGAACAAAATATCTGATGCAAATTTACCATGCGTCAGGTATTTTTTTATTATGCCTGCCATAATCAAATACAGTATTTTTTGCAAACTGACTATGCGGTTTTTCTTTTACTATAGTTACACCTGGCTCCATATTAAAAAGTCATTTAATTGACGGAAAATCATCAACTCTTAATAAAATAAGTTAATGATGGTTTAGTTTTCCGAAATATGTTACAATCTTAAAAACAATGGCTACAAGTATATAAGAGCGGAACTGTCAAGGTATTGAAGGGACTTTTCGTGCTGCACTGCCATGCAGCCGGACAGGACTGATCGAGATACTGATGAGGAAAGCCGAATGATCCTGTTAATGAATGCGCGGCGGAAGAAATACTAAACGGCGGGGTGCGGGAACGATGCTCAGAAACATGGCGACAGTGTTTCTGTTTAATGAAGACAAGCTGCTGATGTTGAAACGATCAGCGGACAAGGCGTTCAACCCGGGCGTCTGGTCGGTCATTGTCGGCCACATAGAAAGCCATGAGTGGAAAAATCCATTGGCGACGGCCCTGCGGGAATTGTCCGAAGAAACAGGGTTCTCAGAAAGCGACCTTATTGATATAAATTTCAGGTATATCCTGATTAGGGAAGCGAGAGACGAGATCCGCATGCAATATGTCTTCGTGGCAAAAACGGACAGGCGCGATTTCCGGGACAGCAATGAAGGAGAACTGTACTGGGTCCCGAAAGAAGATATTCTGTCTAAAAACATGACAGTCACGATATATAATTCGCTGAAGCATTACCTGGAGCATGGGAACGGCGATGGAGTTACGGTTGGGGTATTCGACAAAGACGGCAGGGTTGTCTGGTCGAAGATATGAAGTGTGGCGGTAAATTGGTTATAATGGGATAAAAAGATTATTGATTATTTACAATGTACCGGGGTGTATCCATTGAAATTACTGCACGAATTAAGGGAGCATCTTTCAGGCATGGATGCGGAATGGCATCTGTGCGGAGGACTGGCTCTACAAATCCCGCAACATCGAAAACATCAGCTATCAGCATGATTACGAAATGGTGGTGGACACGCTGGATAAAGAAAGATACGATTGGTTCATGAATGCCATGAAAACAACATATCCGAATGGCCATAAATGGATCAGGCAAAGCGGACATCCCGGGTGATACCGGATGGATAAATATAGAAGTAAATGAAACCATTTAGGCGCATCATTGGTCTAAAATATGTAAAATGTACCAAGGGGGGCGTGTATATGGATTCGGGTGAAACCAGGCCAAACAAAAAACTTGTATGCATCTCATGCCTGGTACTGTTGTGCCTTGTCGCTGCGGCCGTGGTTTATACCGTTTTATCAGGTTCTGTGCCCGCGTCCTTGAGTGAAGACGAGATCAGCGAACTGAGAGAGAAGTATCCTTTATATGAAGAAGACCCGCCGCTTATAGAAATCAATAAACCAAAGCTCGAAGATTTGGTTAAAAGGGCTGACGCTTTCGTCCTGGCCGAAGTAGTGGAAGCATCGCCGGATTATACTGTTAAACTGATCGAAAGCAGTGATACGCCTGAGGGAAAACTCTACGAAAAATGGAAAGATCATGGCATGCAGAACACCGCGCCGTTTATGCAGTGCAAAGTGCGGATCATCGAAAACATCACGGGGGAAAGCTCCGGCAAGGGGGAGGACATCCCCGGCGAAATCATTATCGTAATGAATGCCCAGCACAGGGGCTATGCTCCTGAGCCTGAACCGGGGATGAGGATAGTCACGCCGGTCGTAAAAGGGACCGGCGGACATGAAGGAAAGTACTTCTATTCCAAGTACGGGTTTTATTATGTCACTGATGATGATCATGTGCTGTCTGCCTATGTCGAGGATGAGGACCACAAGTATTCCGGCAAAACCTTAAAATATTTAAAAAAGAAATTGAAGAAAATGTCCGCAGAGAAGTAAACCGGAAGGCTGGATCAGGTTGGCGATGACGGGCTTTTGGTCCGGTCCGTTATAGTATCGGGTCCGCGGATCAGGAAAGGAAACGTGCCTATGTTGAATGAGTTGGTTTCGGTAAACAGTAAATTCGTTGAGATCATGGAACAGCAGGAAGGCGTGCTTGGCGCGTGGTATTTCGGCTCCGTGGCGCATGACACCGCAGACGGGTACTCGGATATCGACATCGTTTTTCTGGCGGATGAGGACTCCTTCGGACGGATCGATGAACGGCTGGATTCCCTGCTTTCGGAAGCCTGTGACGAGATCGTGCTGCGCTGGGACGAGAACTTCAACAGCGATGCGATCAAGTGTTACGGCTACTTGCTCAGGTACGACGGGAAGCTGTTCCTGTATGATGTCTTCCTCCTGAACCAGGGAAAAATCGACGATTTCATGTGCCGCATACACTACACCGATTTGAAGCCCTGCGACGTCATTTTCGACAAAAACGGCAGCGTACAGGCTTTGATAGCGAAAGCTGTGACCGGCAGCCGGTGGCACGCGGACATCAGGCGCCTTGTTACGACCTACTGGTTCCATGTTCATATGTCGGCAAAGTATTTTGTCCGCCAGGATTTCTTCAAGCTTGAGGGCATTTTGCGGACCCTGATGGATACCCATGCTTCGTTGCTGTTGTCCGCGTATGACAGGATAACATGGGGAGGCAGTGCAAACAAACTGCATTACATACCTGCGGAAAAGCAGGAACATCTGTTACTGTATGGCTGCGTCAGGGATTTCGCGCTGGTGCGGGAGAACATGGACAAGTCCATGAGGTGGTTCGACGAGGATGTGCGTGAGATCGGAAATGAAGAGATCCGGGCATATAATGCCCGTCTTGCTGAAGCGATAATACCGGATTGGCAGGATCAGACGAAGTTTTTGGCAGATGGACGTGCATGCGGGACATGACGGATGTGCATGTGAAAAATGATGGCTGCGCACATAGGTAATATATACGCACATATGGGAAATACAGCCGAATCAGCAATATCAGCGGAACGATTCTGCGATTGATTTGCAGGGCATGACTTTTGGAAATACCGATGGCATGAGAGAAATGGCCTGATGTGGCGTATTATGTATAGAAGGTTTTCGGCATGGGTTGGTTTAATATGATTTGCCAGGAAGAAGGGCTTATTACATGAAATTCAGGAAAAGCATTATAATTGACTTGTTGATTCTGCTTGTACCTTTGATTGCAATGATCATCACGACACCTTATTTGCCGGAGAAAGTGCCGATTCAATGGGGTTTCAGCGGTGAAGTTACCAGGACTGTTGACAGGGGATATGCTTTTTTATTGGGTTTGATACCGTTTGTACTTTACGAGCTTTTTAAATTCAGGTACAGAAACAGATAGAAGGATCGTTATGCCAGGAGAGATCGGGCCGAAAAAAGTGCTTGTTGTTTATTGCCTGCTATACGACGATATGAATAAAGGACGTTTCAAGAGCCGATGAATTGATGCCTTATTATAGATCCGGCGTTAGTAAATTGATCAATAGCTCCGCTGAATACATCAATCAGTGCTAGATACGAGTATGTGGAAGTTTATCCATACAGTCACGAGCAGGAGAAAGATTCCCACGGCCCGCTTGTGATGTATGAGAAATTGGGTTTTGAGAGATGCGGGCTGTACATGGATGACTGTATTATTATGAGGAAGAAGTTATGATGAAGCCTTGAAATACCAGTACATCCTGCAAATGGACGAAGGAACATGAGAATATGATCCTACTGCGGAACAGATGATAAAGACTGGAGTGTCCTTTCTTTTTTGGAGTATTTTCGAAAACATTGAGAAAATTTCTCGAATTAGTTGTAAAAATCACAGGAAATGTATATAATTTATAATAGATATTGAGATGTTTTTGCAAATATCAGGAGGTTACTTATGCTGATTAGTTATAGTTTTCGTAATTTCCGTTCTTTCAGGAAAACGGCTGTACTGGACATGAAAGCCGGAAAACAGCGCACATATGATGAGAATCTTATCAGGGAGGCAGGTATGCGTATTCTGCCCTCTGCTGTGATATATGGTGCTAATGCCAGTGGGAAATCAAACATCATTATGTCACTGGCATTAATGCAGGAGATAGTGACATGGGGTTCAGTGGAAGCTTCATCACCGATCATGATGAATATGGAACTGTATCCGTTTGCTTATAATACTGAACCTGAGCCGATCCTGTTCCAGGCTGAATTTATAAATAATGGACGGCATTACCTTTATTCTTTTGAAATAATTGTAAAGCCATTTCAAAAAGATAAAAGAAAGATTGTTTCAGAACAGCTTTGGGTAAGCTGTGGCAATAAGCTGGTCCAGGTTTTTGAACGTGATTCGCAGCGTGTTGATATAAAGCGGGACAAAAAGGTTCTCTCATTGATTCAATATAATGAAAACCTTCTTGCTGAATTCGAGAACAAGATAAATATAAATCTTGATCCTGCTAAACTGTTTCTTGCACATGGATTCAAAACCCTAATAAGCAGCGATATAGCAGATGACGTTATTGATTTCTTTACAAGCAAGTTGTTAGTGGTTAACGATTTTGCATTGAGGAAACTGAATATTTCAATGGCATTTTCTGAAATGCCAAAAAAAAGTGTGGCGGTTTGGAACACTTTATTGGACAATTTTATAAAAGCAGCGGATTTTGGACCCCAGAAATTGATGCTAAAGCCTCAGAAAATAGAAGAAAATCGCTTTGAAGATATGCAATTATATTCGGCTTACACGCCGAATGGATTCGAAAAACCGATCATGATACCCGCTGAATTGATGGAATCGAGAGGAACGCTGAAACTACTTGATTTTGCCATACCATTTATAACAGTTTTCGAAGAAGGTACTGTTTTCGTACTTGACGAGTTCGATGCAATAATCCATCCTGAACTTGTCAAAGGCATCATTGCTCTTTTCAATGACCAATCGTTTAACAAAAATGGAGCGCAGCTTATATTCTCAACTCATAACCCGATTTATATGAGCAACAGGATATTCCGCCGCGACCAGATAAAATTCGTTGAGAGGGATAAAGATACCTATGAAAGCACCATACACTCGCTGGCTGATTTTGGATCAACGGAAGTAAGGAACGATGAGAACTATATGATCAACTACTTCAAGGGAAAGTACAGCATGCTTCCGTATATAGACTTTACAAAGTTTTTTAATACGCCCGACAATGTGAAGGATCCATCGACTGGACGCGTACCACGGAAGCCGGGGAGGTAAAGTGGATGTATCGCAAGTCGTATTTCTGTGTCTGTGCCGGCCAGCAGGAGGAAATGTACCTAAAGCACCTCGCACAGTTGCTCAAGAAGCCCAATGAACGTGTTGTTACATTTAACACCACTGTGGGTTCAGCTGAATTGCTTAGGAGGAACTATACTGAGTACGACAAAGCGGTCTTGTTTGATCATGACTTCAATGAGGTCGAGTTCGAACGAAATATAAAAACTTGTGTTGAGCTTGATAGGGAAAGCCAAAAGAAAAGGAAGAGAAAAGGGGAGAGAATATACCACGCATACAGTAATGTGAACTTCGACCTTTGGCTCATACTTCACAAAGAAGATTATACCAGGCCGGTTACGCGAACTGATGCATATGTGGATGAGGTGCGTAGGGTTTACGGGCTGGACCCTGAAGCAGATATAAAAAACAGGGACGTAATTAAAAAGATACTTGATCAGATTGAATTAAACGATGTGAAGGAAGCCATCAGGCGGGCAGAACGGATTAGAGCCGGTAAGCTAGAATGTGATGGTTTCTATGTATGCTCTGAGGTTTGCTACAACAATCCGGACTTTTCCATCCATAAATTTCTGAAAGACGTTTTAGAAGATTGCGGAGAACTGTAAATATGACGTAATGTATTTAAATACATCATTTCGCATTTACTTACGACTATCATGGGAAGTAGTCTTTATTAGCTATTCATTGTGCTGTAAGTAAAGCCCGTCGAGGAATTATCGGTTTTTTCCTGACGAATGCGCAACTTCAATATACCGCAAACCTGCACGGATGATGGAAGGAACACAACTGCAGAAATATGTGAATAAGATAGCTTGCATTTGAGGAGAAGGAAATGGAATTTACAATTGACCCGCAGGGGATATGGTATCATGGCTCAAATAAAGTATTTGAAGTTCTTGAAGAAGGCAGTACGATTACGCAGTGGAAAGAACTTGCGGAAGCGTTTTCCCATAAACCGTCAATACTTGCTATCGATGATGACTATTCAATTTTTCCATTGTGGATCCTGTATGCAGGACTGAATTTTCTCTGGTTATGGCATTCGTTTTCGGGAATGCCGACCTTAAGAAGGCTGCTGTTATAATGCCGTATGGGATAATCATTTCCCTTGCAGCATTTCTCATCATATCGCTGTTCTTCTGGAGATGCCCGGATTGCGGCAGGCAATTTGAGATAAGGCATGGGCAATGGACAAAGTATCTGTCTGCCCATATTGCGGGACGGTTTTGCGTGACCGGCGAAGAGAAGCTAAAGGCCACGTGTACCCTCGTCTTCAGTACTCCTTCACCAACAATGCCCTGATGTAACCCCTGTCATTGGTGGTGGAGTCGATATAGAAGCCCCTGCCGTAATAGAACCTGACCAGGTCCTTGTTTTTGGATGCCGTGTGGAGCTTCACACATTTTATCCCTTTTTCGATGAGCATCTTGTCAATGAGGCTCATCATTGCAATGCCGACGCCGATGTTGTTGTAGGCGGGCCTTACGCCGAATCTGCTCAGATAAGCTGTATTGTCAGGCAGTATCTCCACTCTTGCACTCCCTACGGCAATACCGTCGATGAGCGCGATGAAGACTTCCTTCGTCCTGATGTCGCTTAAGATATCATCAACGGATTCAGTCAGGGCTTCCAGGGGTTCCGTCAGGTTGGAGTCCTGCATATATTTCTGAAAAGACTCCTGCATGATCTCGTGTATCGCAGGAGCGTCGGATTCCACGGCTTTTCTTATTATAAAAGCATAATTGAACATGTTTTCAGTAACCACCTTTGATCTGTATCGTAAATGAGCAATGCCGCTGTGCGTGCCGGAAGCAGCGACCTGTAGCTACGCAGGACCGTCAGCATCCGGTGACAGACCGACTCATCAGTCCGTCATATCTTTGGCATTCTGTAGAACCGTCCCTCGCATTCACAAAGGGACAGTACGGCAAATCAGACTGCCATAATATCGGCATTTTGAAGAAGCGTCCCTCACATTTCTCACAGGGACAGCCCGGTAAATAAAGCTGTCTCTCTTCTGCATTCTGAAGGAACGTCCCTCATATTATGTTATGTAAATTTTACAGAATCGTCCCCGTCACGCCTGGTTGTCGGCCATGAGCGTCACCATGATGGCCTTTTGCATGTGCAGCCTGTTTTCCGCTTCTTCGAAGACATTCGAATTCGGCCCGTCTATTACATCCTCGGTGACCTCGTATCCCCTGTACGCGGGCAGGCAGTGCAGGAACATCGCGTCTTCTTTCGTCAGCGAGAAGAGTTTCTTATCGACCTGGTACGGCATGAACACCTTGAGCCTTATTTCCTTCTCGGCTTCCTGGCCCATGCTGATCCAAGTATCGGTATATACAACATCGGCGTCCTTTATTGCTTCCTCCGGATCTTCTGTCAGTACCACCTTGCTGCCTGACTTTTTGGCGGCATGTTTTGCCTGCTCGATTATCGTTGCGTCGCATTCATATCCGCGCGGAGAAGCCACGGAAATGTCCATCCCTGTTATTGCGCAGCCCTGGAGCAGCGAATTTGCCACATTGTTGCCGTCGCCTATATATGCGAGCTTCAGTCCTTTCAGCTTGCCCTTCTTTTCGTAGACGGTAAACAGGTCCGAAAGGATCTGGCAGGGATGCATCAGGTCAGTGAGACCGTTTATGACCGGGATGGTGCCGTACTTTGCAAGGTCCAGCACGTCGCTGTGTTTGAACGTCCTGATCATGATGCCGTCGATATAGTGAGAGAGAACCTTGGCAGTATCGTGTATGGTTTCGCCGCGGCCAAGCTGTATATCGTTGGAACTCAGGAAAATGGCATAGCCGCCGAGCTGGTACATGCCGACCTCAAACGATACTCTTGTCCTGGTAGAGGACTTCGAGAATATCATGCCGAGTGTCTTGCCGCGAAGCAGGGGGTGGGGGATCCCAGCCTTTAGTTCCTTCTTCAGTTTTTCCGCCAGTGCAAACAGTTTTTCGATGTCCTCCAGGGACAGGTCTATAAGGTCAATAAGGTGCTTCATCGCAACAACTCCTTACATGAACATTTTATCCGGCAGCCTTAAAAATGAAAAGACCGGCCCTGTGGTCCGGCCAGGCGGTTGTGTGGCCGCTGTCCCGACAGGTCCTTTCCGCTATGCTGTTTCAGCAATACAATCAACCGGTCTTTTTTTATTTTCGGCATACTTTCTGCCTGACCTTAACAGTATGCCTTTTATCGGATCTTAACAGGGGTCTTTTCTTAACAGGTCTTTCCTTCATACCTTGAATATTCGTCCAGCGCATAAATGCCGGGCTCGCTGCATTCAGCGAGGTGCTCGAGCACGTCGAGTATCGCGTTGGCCGTGTCAAGGGACGTCAGGCACGGTATGTTGTATTCCATTGAGGTCCTTCTGATCGCGAAGCCCAGTTTCCCCGGCACTCCGGCCTTTGCATGCGTGCTCAGGACAAGCGACACCTTGTCTGCCTTGATATAGTCGAGGATCTGGTCTTCCGGCACCAGTTCGGCCAGCAGGCCCGCACCGTTGAGGCAGTAATAGTCGTCTTCGACTGCCATCAGGTTAAAGCCAAGCTTGCTGAACCTCTTAGACAGCGCGATGCAGTCGTCCCTGTCCCATTCGCCTGTCGCAATGAGAACGTTGCCGCCCTTGGGTATG
>DAOSCC010000081.1:0-9640 GCA_035361135.1 Clostridiales bacterium
TCTCCTGGAGAACATACTGCCCAGACTTGGTACTCGTTTGCGTACGGCAGTGATAGAAGGGGATCTCGCTACGCAGAACGATGCGCTCCGCATAGAAAAAACCGGCGTCACTGCCTTGCAGATCAATACGGACGGGGGATGCCACCTCGATCCAGAAATGATAGCAAAACAACTGCGCAGGCTGGATCTCGATTCCCTGGACCTTATAATCATAGAAAATGTCGGCAACCTGGTCTGTCCCGCATCCTTCGACCTGGGCGAGGACATGCGCATGGTCGTTCTGAGCGTTGCGGAGGGTGAAGATAAGCCGGTCAAATATCCGACCGCGTTTTTGAATGCGGATACTGTTGTGATCACAAAGACGGACCTGGCGCCCTACGTCGATGCGGATGCCGACGTGATGAAAAGGTATATCGCCGGGATAAATCCCAAGGCAGTCGTTTTCGAAACGGCCAAAAAAGACGGGGTATATATGGCTGATCAGCTTGTTGACTACATTATTGACCAGGCCGGGCGCAAAAAGGGCGTATGAGGCCTATGGTACGTTATTCGCTTACGATAAGAGGCATAGTACAGGGAGTCGGGTTCCGGCCGTTCATGTTCCGGCTTGCAAAATCGCTCTCGATCCGCGGATTCGTGAAAAACACTTCTGAGGGCGTGTATGCCGAGATAGAAGGGGATGAGTCCGACTGTGCCGAATTCATCGATGAATTGGAACAGCATCCTCCGGCCCTGGCGCTGATCGAGGATGTAGAGGTGCAGAAACTGCAGCTGCTCGGCGATCCGGACTTTATCATAATGGAAAGCAGCTGCGGAGTGAGGAATGCCATGATATCGCCGGATATCGGTATCTGTGACGACTGCAGGGCGGATATCACGGACAGGAACAACAGGCGGTACCGCTATGCTTTTACCAACTGTACCAACTGCGGGCCTCGCTTCACGATAATCCGCGATATTCCGTACGACCGTAAAAACACGTCGATGGCTGGGTTCATCCAATGCGAGGACTGCCGGCGTGAATACGAGGATCCGCTGGACAGGCGGTTCCATGCACAGCCCAATGCCTGCCCCGTGTGCGGGCCGAAACTCAGCTTTTACCTCGGCGGAAAGCTGGCCGACGGCGATCCCTGTGAATTGTTCAGAAAATGTATAAATGACGGCATGATAGTTGCCGTAAAAGGGATCGGCGGATACCACCTTGCCTGTGACGCCCTGAACGAAGATGCAGTCGCCAGGCTCAGGAGAAACAAGATACGTTATGACAAACCGTTTGCCGTGATGATGCGTGATACAGGCACGATCAGGCGCTTTTGCGATATGGATGGGACTGAAGAGGAAACACTGGCCTGTGCCAGGAAGCCGATCGTACTGCTGAAAAAGAAGGAAGGCTGCACGGTCGCAGAGTCTGTGGCGCCTTGCAATGACCGGCTGGGAGTCATGCTTCCCTATACGCCTTTGCATTGCATATTGATGGAGAACTTCGATGCGCTGGTAATGACAAGCGCGAACATATCCGACAGGCCAATGATATACGACGACAGTGAGGCCATGGACTGGCTTTTTGGCATTGCGGACGCGGTATTGACACACAACAGGCAGATATTCCGGAGGATGGATGACAGCGTCTGCATGGCGGTGGCCGGCAAGGTGCGGATGATAAGGCGGGCACGCGGTTATGCGCCGGAGCCTTTGAGACTGAATGGCAACAGGAGCGTTATACTGGCCCTGGGACCGCAGCAAAAGAACACTTTTTGCCTGGCAAAAGGCGAAGATGCATTTTTGAGCGGCCATATAGGCGATCTTGACGATATGGACACCGTCCGTGCCTATGAATCGGAGATACAGTCTTATATGCGTATATTTGAGGCGAAGCCGGACATTATTGCCTGCGATATGCACCCGGATTATGTTTCCACCAGGTATGCAGACCGCTTCAGGAATGTGCTTCCCGTATATGAAATACAGCATCACCATGCGCATTTTGCGTCCGTACTTGCCGAGCATGATATTGGAGAAAATGCGGTCGGGCTTATACTTGACGGCACGGGATACGGAAAGGACGGCACGCTGTGGGGAGGAGAAGCGCTGTGGGGGGATACCGGGACCAGTGAGCGGATCGGACATATGCTTTATGCTCCTCTCCTGGGAGGAGAGGCTGCTATCCGTGAGCCTTGGCGAATGGCGCTGGCAATGGTGTATGTTGCCTGCGGGAAAGATACGGCACTGGAGTATTTTGAAGGATACGGCGATAAGGCGGAACTCCTGCTGCGCGCATATGAACGAAATATCAACTCGCCGCCGGCGTCTGGCGCAGGACGGCTGTTCGACGCAGCCGCGGTCCTCGCAGGGACCAGGACGCATATAACATATGAGGGGCAGGCAGCAATCGAATTTGAACAGGCGTTGGATGATTCTGCAGACGGAAGCTATGGTATCGATATCACGTGGGAGTCAGGCATGATGATATTCGACTGGCGGCAACTGATCCGCGATATAGTGCGGGATGCCAGGAGCGGATGCGGTGCCGGAGTGATATCAGCCAGGTTCCACCGTGCAATGGTGCAGCTGCTTGCCGATGCGGTTTCCCTTGCCAGAAGGCAGTATGGCGGCAATATAGTGGCATTGTCGGGAGGTGTGTTCCAGAATGCGTATATCCTGGGCAATGCGGTCAGCAAACTTGAAAAGAACGGGTTTATAGTCTATTCTAACGAAAAAGTGCCGGCGAATGACGGCGGGATATCATATGGCCAGGCTGCGGCCGCAGCATGGTTGAGCAGAGGAAAGTGAGGAGCGGGAAGCAAATGCCGGGATACAAAAAAAGTGTAGCCCCCTGGCTTGTCTCTCTTATGATATGGCAGTAGTTTCGAAGATGAGTTGAATATGGAGTGGTGACTATGTGTCTTGCAGTACCGGGAACGATAAAGCAGATAAAGGACGGATACGCGCTGGTCGACTACGGCGGCGTTTCCAGACAGGCAAGCACACGGCTGTTCATGGAAGCAAAAGTGGGCGACCGTGTCCTTGTGCATGCCGGGTTCATAATACAGATTCTTGACAAGGACGATGGCGACGAACTTGAAAAACTGATAGAGGAAACTATGGGTTTTACAGATGCGGAAGAGATATAGGATAGAGGATATCAAAAATCGCATAAGTGAGATCGCCGCCGGACTGGGACAGATCACTGTCATGGAAGTGTGCGGGACGCATACTGCAAACATACACAAATACGGGATACAGGACCTTCTGCCGGGAAATGTAAGGCTGGTATCGGGCCCCGGCTGTCCTGTGTGCGTGACGGACCAGAAGGATATCGCCGCTGCACTTTCCCTGGCTGAGCGGGATGATGTCATATTTGCCTGCTTTGGCGATATGATGCGGGTCACGTGCGGGGACAGGAGCCTTTACTCCCTCTATGAAAGCGGTAAGGATGTCCGGGTCGTGACCTCGGCTTTGGATGCTTTGCAGATCGCGCGTGACAACCCGGACAGGCAGACGGTATATTTCGGGATAGGGTTCGAGACCACCGCGCCGCAGACCGCGGCACTGATAGAGGCTGCGGATGAGAGCGGCATCCGGAACCTCAGCGTGCTGAGCGTCCATAAGACCATGCCGCAGGCTATCAGGCAGCTCCTGGGAAATGGCAGCGGAATAAATGCGCTGATGTGTCCCGGACATGTGGCGACGATTACCGGTGCAGAGGCATTTGGTTTTATACCGGATGAACTCGGGCTGCCCGCAGTCATTGCAGGTTTTGAAGCGTACGACATCATGGCTGCGCTTCTTCGCATCCTGTACATGCTGCAAAACTGCGAGATAAAATGTGTGAATATGTACCCGCGGGCAGTGACCGGGCAAGGTAACAAAGAAGCCCTGTCGCTGATATATAAAGTGTTCGAACCGTGCGATGCAGTCTGGCGCGGCCTGGGGGAAATAAAGGGCAGCGGGCTCGGAATAAGAGACAGGTACAAAGAGTTCGACGCGGCGCGCAGGTTCGATATCAGCGCGGATGAGACAATGAAAGCAGAGGGTATCAAAGAAGCAGAGGGATGTATTTGCGCAAGCATCCTGTGCGGTAAAAACATACCGGCCGACTGCGTGAACTTCGGACGGAGGTGTACGCCGGACAGGCCGCTGGGACCGTGCATGGTATCGGCGGAGGGAAGCTGCGCTGCGGCGATCAGGTATGGTGACACTCCTCAGCTGGGGGTATTCCTTTATGGTTGAGGAATGTCACGCGTTTGAATGGTGCGGTGACACTCCTCGAAAGAGGTAAAGGGACACTCCTCAGCGAGGATGTATTCCTTTGTGGCAGAGGAATGTCCCTTGGAGGTTAAGGAGTGTCACGCGGTGAATGGCAGGTGATTTGATATGGAGAAAAAAATTACGCTGGCTCATGGTTCTGGCGGGCAGGCATACAGGGAACTGGTACAGGATGTCTTTTTGCCTGCATTCTCAAATGATATGCTCAAGCCCCTTACGGATTCTGCTGTATGCAGCGCCGGTGAGAAGATCGCAATGACTACGGACAGTTATGTAATAAAACCGCTGTTTTTCCCGGGCGGGGATATCGGGAGGCTGTGTGTCTGCGGTACTGTAAACGACCTGGCTGTCAGCGGGGCACGCCCCAGGTATATATCCGTCGGTATGATTATTGAAGCCGGGTTCGATATGGAGACGCTTGTCCGGATCGTCGGGTCCATTGCAGAGACAGCAAAAGAAGCCGGTGTTCATGTCGTGACCGGAGACACGAAGGTGGTCGAAGGAGGCGGCGTTGACGGCATTTTCATAAATACGGCAGGCATAGGCGTGTTTTCTGAGGACAGGCCGCCGCTGGCCCAAAGGATAGCGGCAGGGGACAGGATCATAATAAGCGGGTATATGGCATCACACGGGATGGCGATAATGGCTGCCAGGGAAAACATGGGCTTTGATCCGCCAATAGAGAGTGACGTGGCTCCCCTTGCAGCGCTTGCGGACAGGGTATTGCGAAGCGGCTGCGAGGTAAACGCCATGCGTGACCCGACACGCGGCGGCGTAGCGGCGACCCTTTGCGAGTGGGTCACGGAGGATACAGATGTGATAATATATAACGACTCATTGCCGGTACGCCCTGACGTGTCGGCAGCATGTGAGATACTGGGGATGGACCCCCTGTATATTGCCAACGAGGGTATCATGCTTTTATCCGTGCCTGGCCGGTATGCGGATACTGTGCTTTCGGCCCTGCGCTCGGCAGATGACGGGAAAAATGCTGCTATAATAGGAGAAGTCAGGAAGGGAAGCGGCAACGTGTATGCCGTGACTGAGTACGGAACGAGCAGGAAGATCCTGATGCCGCGGGGAGAACTGCTGCCGAGGATATGTTAGAGGTGCGGTGACAATCCTCTGCAGGGAGCATTCCTCTATAGATGAGGAATGTCACGCGTTTGAAGAATGGTGCGGTGACAATCCTCGAAAGTTGTAAAGGAACACTCTTCCGCAAGGGTGTATCCCTGCTCGACAGGGGGATGGCTCCCAGGTTACCTTATTCTTCTTGACTACATAATATGTTTGTATTAAAATGCTACATTATAAATGATAGAACTGTATAAAGAATACGCATTTTATTGCGTGTTTGACTGCCAGGGTGAAACGGAATTATGGAAAGATATGTGCTTGTTGTGTGCATTGCTGTGCCGTTACTTGGAGCGTTTATTCTGCCTCTGCTGGGCAGGATAAGTGCCAGGCTCAGGAGGACAATGGTGTTGGCTTTTGTGGCCGGCGCTTTTATTTGTGCGGCATTTACTTTGCCAAGCCTTTTTTGCGGTTCGCCGGTTTATCTGCACTATGAGCTGCCGCTTGGAATGGGCTTTGGCTTTTATGCCGATGCGCTGGCTGTTTTTATGGCAATGACGGCTTCTCTTGTGGCTGCCGTGATCATCCTGTATTCTTTCGGAT
The DNA here is from genome assembly GCA_035361135.1 of Clostridiales bacterium. Taxonomy (GTDB): domain Bacteria; phylum Bacillota; class Clostridia; order Acetivibrionales; family DTU013; genus DTU013. The sequence continues at coordinate 5,944 of DAOSCC010000081.1, forward strand.
ATATGGAGGGATATGAGAACCAGAACGAATATTACATGATGGTTTGCCTGTTCATAGGCGCCATGATGGGGCTGGTCTTTTCCACCAATCTCATATTCATATACACGTTTTGGGAGATATCGGCGATATGCTGCTGGAGGCTTATCGGATTCTACCGTGAAGAAGTTACCGTTCGTTATGCCAACAAAGCATTTGCCATAACCGTGGCCGGGGCGCTCATTATGCTGGCGGGATTTGTTGGCATTTACGGAGAGACCGGCACGTTCGACCTTGCAGCCATGAAGGGTGCACACATACCGGCCTGGACAGTCGTATTGATATTGTTCGGTATACTTTCAAAATCTGCGACTTTCCCGCTGCACAGCTGGCTGCCTGACGCAGGAGTCGCGCCTACACCGGTGACATCGCTGCTGCATGCGGCCGTGCTCGTAAAAATCGGTGTTTATGCATATGTGCGCCTGTTTGTCGTGACATTTGAGATCGATGAAGTATTTACGACGGCGGTACCGGTCATCGCCGCTGTAAGCGCCCTGATAAGCGCCGGTGCGGCGATGCGTGAAACCAACATAAAGCGTGTCATCGCTTACTCGACCATCAGCCAGCTTGCGTTCATCTTTGCGGGATTGTCCTGCGGCAATGAAACGGGCGTTGTCGGAGGGATGCTGTACATCCTGACGCACAGTGCCGCAAAAGCAGGGTTGTTCCTTTGCGCAGGCATCGTGGAGCATAATGTGCACACCAAGGATATGACCAGGATGGGCGGTTTATGCAAAAATATGCCGGTGACTGCGGTCGCGTTCATACTGTGTGCTTTTTCCGTGATGGGGATACCGCCTTTCGGAGGCTTTTTCGCGAAATACCTTGTGATCGACGGCATCATTTCATCCGGGAACATCATGCTTGGAATAGTGTTCATACTGGGAGCCGTCATGACCGTACTGTATCTGACGAGGCTCTTTGTCAAGGTGTTCCTGGGACCGCAGACATTCCCGGACGTAAAGGAAGGAACGCCTTCAATGGTGGTGTCGGCTGTGGTGCTTGCCGTACTGACACTTGCGCTGGGAGTGTTTATCAGCTTACCTTCCGGGCTTGCATCGCTGATAGGGAGGTGGACATAATATGTTGAGCGCGATAAGTTCGTTTCTGAACAACGGTGCAAATATAATATGGTTCGTGATAGTATTGCCTGCCGTGCTTGGAGTTGCCGCACGGCTTTCCGGCAAACGTTATGCTGCAAGGCTGGTAATTTCGATGCTGTCAGGAGCCGTCAACCTGTTGTTTGCTATGAGCCTTTACCTGTCAGAAGGTTTTTACGTGGTTATTCCGTTTGCATCGCATGGACTGGACATTGCGCTCAATATCAATGGATATTCGGCAATGTTCCTTGCTTTTACGGCCGCAGGTTTCCTGCTTGTGAGCCTGTACAGCGTTGTATTTCTGAAAGGGGAAAGCTATGCAGGCCTTTTCATGCTGTACCTGAACATAAGCCTTGCCATGATAAACGGCGCCCTTTTGTCTGATAGCCTGGGCATTATGCTCTTTTTCTGGGAAGGCCTTTTGTGCACCCTCTTCGGGATGCTGCTCATAAACAACAGGCAGGATCCGAAGGCAGCGGTAAAAGCGCTTGTATTGTCAGGTACTGCAGACCTTTTGCTGATGCTTGGCATAATAATCACCGTATACCAGGCAGGGACGCCTTATGTGTCCCAGATGCAGAAACTGCCTGTGACCGGCATAGCGGGGATCGGTTTCGTTTGCATGATGCTCGGCGCGGTCGGCAAGGCAGGCGCTCTGCCGTTCCACACCTGGATCCCCGAAGCGGCCGGCGGCGCTCCCACTCCGTTTTTGGCGGCTTTCCCCGGCATGCTCGAGAAATTCCTCGGGATATACCTTGCTGTCCGCATCGCAACTGACATTTATGACCTGCAGCCGGGAAGCGGCATGAGCATCGCAGTTATGGCCCTTGGCACACTGACCATAATCGTTGGCGTGGCAATGGCATTGATACAGAAGGATATGAAACGGCTGCTTGCGTACCATGCGGTCAGCCAGGTCGGATACATGGTGCTTGGCATAGGTACGGCACTTCCTGTCGGCATCATCGGCGGCATATTCCATATGCTCAACAATACCGCATATAAAAGCTGTCTGTTCATGACTGCCGGCAGTATCGCAAAACAGACGGGAACGACGGACCTCCGGAAGATCGGCGGGCTTGCGAAACATATGCCCGTAACTGCAGCCTGCTTTATTATCAGCGGACTTGCAATAGCAGGGGTACCGCCTTTCAGCGGGTTCTTCTCAAAAGAGCTTGTTTTCGACGCGGCGCTGGAGAGCAATGTCGTCTTTTATGCCGGTGCGCTCCTCGGAGCGTTCATGACGGCCGTTTCTTTCCTGAAAATGGGGCGTGCGGCTTTTGCAGGAGGACTGAAACTCCCGGAGGATGCGAATAATTCGCAGGAACCGGGCTTGATACGTGTGCGGGAATCCGGCTTCGGCTTGCTTTTGCCGATGTGTGTTTTAGCCGTACCGAGCATCCTGTTTGGAGTGGCCAATACGTGGCCGCTTGACGGCCTGGTCTCACCTGCGCTGGGATATACTGAGAGCTTTTCGGGATGGCCGCATTCGGCAGTGCTTATCATTATCTCGCTGGCCGTGCTTGCCCTGGCTGTATGCGACCATATTTACGGAAGCAGGAAATCAGGCAGCGCGATCAATGCTGCCGACCACATACATTATGCGCCTGTGCTGAGAAGCATATATACCGCCGCGGAAAAAGGCTGGTTCGATCCGTATAACTGGATCATCCGTATCGTGGGTGCGTGGTCTGCGTTCTGTATGTTCATAGAGCGCGGCGTCACCTGGTTTTACGATGTTGCTGTTCCCGGCGCGGCAAAGGGCGCGGGCAATCTGCTGCACCGCATCGATAACGGAAGCCTGTCGCTTTATCTTGCTGCCGCTGTTGCAGGTGTCGGGATCGTTGTGGTCATATTCCTTGCAGTTTGAAGAGGGGGCTCCGGATAATGAGTGCTATGGCTTATATCGCGGTATCGTTCCTTGTTGTGCCGCTTGTCATAATCATTATAATCAACCTGATACAAAGAGATTTCGCAAAAAAGATCTGCATTTACCTTGCCGGCGCCTCTGCGGCCATACAGATGGCTTCTTCGGCCGTGGAATTTTTCATGCTTTCAGCCAACCGTCTGCATGAATACAGGTTCACGCTGCTCTGGAACATGGAGGAGGACGCGGAACATTTCGGAGTGACTTCTCTTTCGCTAGTGGTAATGTTCTGCATTGGTTTCGTGTCGTTCATATCGGCCCTGATCGCATTGAGGACCATAGACAAGAGAAAGATATACTATGTCAATCTTCTTATGACATTGGTCCTTGGTATGAACGGGATGGTGATCGTGACAGATCTCTTTTCGCTCTATGTATTCCTGGAGATCGTCGGCATATCCAGCTTTGTCCTGATCGCACTGTTCCGGTCGGAGACAGGACTTGAGGGTGCGTTCAAGTACCTGGTGATGTCCGCGCTGGCCTCAATATTCATACTGACAGGGCTGTCGCTCATATTCATGCAGACCGGAAGCCTCCTGTATTCAAAAATCGGTTCGAATATCCTCATCGCGGAAGACGGTACGAAGCAGACACTGGCATATGTTGCCCTGATTTTTTTGATTTCCGGGTTTGC
>DAOSCC010000082.1:0-9621 GCA_035361135.1 Clostridiales bacterium
CCTTGATTCACAGAAGAGGGCACATGAGATCCGTACCGACGTTGCAGCAAGGCTGAGGAACGCAATAGAGCAGTCAAAAGCTGTGGAAAACATAAAAGTCCTGTCCGAAGCGATCCTTTCTATTGCTTCCAGGACAAACCTGCTTGCGCTGAACGCTGAAATCGAGGCTTCCCAGGCAGGAAGCGCCGGGCTCGGTTTCACCGTCGTTGCCGGCGAGATAAGGAACCTGGCTGAAAACTCAAAGAAGACCGCCAACGAGATACAGAAAGTGACCAAACTTGTGCTCGAGTCGGTGCAGGCCCTTTCAGACAGTGCCGAAGAAGTCCTGGAATTTCTTGAAAACAATGTGGTAAAGGATTATGACATGCTTCTGGCAGCAGGCGAACAGTACAATAATGACGCCCTGATGATCAGCGAAATGGTAACAAACCTGAGCGCAACGACACAGCAGCTTTCCGCATCGATGCAGACCATGACGCAGGCTATCAACGACGTGGCAAAGGCATCCGAAGAGGGCGCGGCAGAAACCGGCGACCTTGCCCGCGAAGCTGCGGAAATAGTCAGGAGGACGAACGAAGTCCTGGAAAAGACCAGGAAAGTAAACGACAGCGCCAACAGACTGCTGGAGCTCGTTTCGATATTCAGAATATAGGCTCGCATTAGCTCTTGGAATAACAACTCTTGAGAAGTACTGGTTCATGGGGAGTATTAGTTTACGGGAACTGCAGACATAAATCTCATGCAGTTCCCTGCTTTGTCCCTCCGGCAGGAAGCATTGTTTTACCGCTTATAGACTTCACCGAAAAATAACAACAAATCATATATACTACCAAGCTGACACTTTAGCCGGACAGCAGAAAGACTTCCTGCTCCAATCTGATCCGGTTCTCAAGCATATATCCGATAACATCGTGGAAAACCTTGTAACCGTCATCAGCTAATAATTCTGCCAGTTTTGCAGCATATTTGTCATCAAACCGGACGGCATGCTCCCTCATGGTTTCAAGCGCTGTCCTGTCCATCAGGTATGGCTCCAGTTTCGGTATAATATTGGTTTTAAGTCTATTGAAGATCAAGAATCCGCCAAGATCAATATCGCCCCAGTGATAAAACCTGACATTGTGTTCTGAAGCTTTTTCATATACCTTCCTGATAAAAAGGCCTTTCAGCGGGCTGTAAAACCCCCCAAGGTACACGATCATCATATCAGGATCCCTGTTTGCAATTGTAAACTCAACATAGTTTGCTTTATTTTCAATAAACAGGATCCTCTTTACGGTTCCCATGCTCACAACTTCAAGCCGGCGGACAGTATCTGCATTGATGGAAACGCCATACGGGAACAAGGAAAAATCTATAACATTACCCTCAAGGCTGACAGATATGGCACCCCGGAATTCAACATATTCGGGAGACTGCCGTATACCGGCCTGCGCCAGTATATCGTCATCGGTCATTTCCGCCGCCTCATCAATCCCGATGTAATACTTTTTCAGCAGGCTGATCAGCCTTCCCCTTACAAATTTTTCAAAATACTTTGAATCGCCGTAGCAGCGGAGACTGAACACCCTTTCGAGACATTCCGTACCGCGCAGCCTGCATATCTCTTCGACCGCTCTTATAACGGCAAGCGACTGTTCCTCATTCTCCGGGAGCAGCCCTGCTGCAGAAGCCCTGTCCTTTATTGAGGATATTACGTCATGCATGAAGTTTCCTGCCCAAGCTATGCCGCCTTTGTCCGATATATCGCCGCTGACCTGTCCGTTCGCCGATCCGTCAACCGGATCTTCGCCCATCTCCGGATCGATAAATCGGGCAGCTTGCTCCGCTCTTTCCAGGATGCTGTCCAGGATACTCCTTTTCGGTTTTCTCGATATTTCTTCATAAGCCCTGGAAACATTGGGAACGATCAGCCAAACCTTGTCGATTATGTTCCCCTGCTCATGTTTCAGCCATTCGAACCCTACTATCTCCCGGGATGCCAGTTCGGTTATGACACTGTTGAACGTTTCTCTTACAAAAGGCTTTTCTATATCATATTCGGGAAACTCATGCGAATTCAGCCTGATCAGTATCCTTCTCCTTGAAGTCCCATCAGTAAAAGCCTTGCTTTTTTCATACCTATCCAATAACCTGTCCAGGATAAGCTTTTTATAATCCATACCGACCTCCTGCCTGGTCCTGTTCCGATGCAGCCGCAATGTATTCTCCTGCTGATTCATCTATCAGTTTCCTCGCATCAAATGCCCGGACTGCAGCAGTGTTCCCGTTTCTGATCACACATAGGTTCCTGTCCACTAAAGGCGCAATATCGCCGACCTTTTCGGAAGGAGCCGAGAGTATGCACTGGAAGCCGAACCTTCTCAGCAGCCTGATGCTCTCCTGTATCCTCTCGCTGTCCATTTTGCTGAACGCTTCATCAAACATGATCAGCCTGATGCGGTTAAATGACGGGTCCTGTATCCTGTAAAGCTGCGCGAACGAGGCCAGCACGGCTATATAGAAAGGCGTCTGGGTCTCTCCTCCCGACTTTTTCCGGAGCGTTTTGGAAAGTCTCTGCGTCCTGCCTTCCGTATCCGTTACTTCCAGGTCGAATTGCAGGTAAGTCCTGTAATCCGTAAACCGCTTTATATTTTTCTCGAGCTCCGCCCTGGCGTCAGCGTTTAATTCCGACTCTACATCGATGATCTGACGGAAGAGTTCATCTATGGCATCCCTATGCTTGTCCCTGAAAATTTGAGAGGCAATGTTATAGCCTTCGAGAAGCATCTCGTCAGTTATCATATTATAATACCTGACATATTCCTGTCTCGGGGCCATGGTAAAGCGGTAACGTTCAGTTCCCCACACGCTTTCCTTCAGGGCGCTGTTCAGTTCATCGATCTGGTTCCTGACCATATCTATGTTCGACTTGAGTTTTGCAAGAAAATCATCCTGGAACTGCTGGAACGCTTTTTCCTTTGCATCATGGATCTTCTTCCTGTACTCTGGGAGCTTTATGCCCTGCAGTTCTTCCAGTTCTTTATCATATGCTGCATTATCCTCTCTTTTTATATCATGGGGCGCCTGGTATACCTTGTTGTATTCTGCCCTGGCCGTCTCCAGGTCATCCCTCTTTTTAGCCTTCTGGCTCCTTGTCCTCTCCAGCTGCGAACTGAAATTGTCCGCGACTTCCCTGGCCGAACTCCTCATTCCGAGTTCCTTCATGAACCTGGGTTCGCCTGTGCTGCTGATCCATTGTGAATCGTACCTGTCGTCGATCGCCTTTCTGCTTTCGGCGGCATTGTTTTGTTCCTGCGGTATCCTGTTTGAAGCGATGTCCTGTTTTTCTCCCTCGTACCTCGCTATATTTGATACACATTCTTCCTTTTGCTGTTCAAGGTTCTTTATCCTTTTCTCCGATTCCTCGATCTTTTTATCTATTCCGATGAGCCACGATATGTCGATTTTTCCTTCTTCCTCTATAACTTCAGCAAGCCTTGCCCTTAATGTCGGAAGTACCGCAGCCTCTTGTATCGTTTTTATATAAGACTCTGCTTCATTACTGCTGGCAACGCCCATGTCCGCTGCAGCTCCAACTGCCTGAGTGCATATATCGCAGGCTGATATTTCCGTCATGATGAGCCCAATGGCCTGCTTTACTCCTTCGATCTGTTTTTCGACTGCATTTCTGCCTATATACGGATGCTTCCACCTGTCAGGGTGGAGCTGCCTGGCTACATAGCCCTGGTAAAGCATACATGTATCAGTTATCGCCCTGTCATGATTGCGCAGTTCTTCCACCGTATCACATTTGATGACCCTGCCCATAACGAAATCGACAAACAGCCGGGCATAATGATCAGCAGTGATAACCTCTTCCGCAAGGCTGCCCTTTTCGCATACCGGCTGTTTTTCCTCAAGTTTTCCGGTATCGACTATGCCCCAGTCATAAAAGCCCATGGAAAATTTCAGCCTGTCATAGATTTTCAGCGCGTCTACAAAATACCGGGGCTCGATAATAAGATAGAATTTCTGGGTATGCAGATAAGCCTCGATTGCATTACGCCAGCGCTCATCCCTGACTTCCAGGAGATCAGAAAGGATATGCACATGGATGTCCTTCCCGTATTTCATTGACAGTTCTCTCTTAATCTCATCCCGGAGTAAAATAAGCTTTGGATCATAATCCTTTATTCCCTTCTCAAGTTCCCTTAAAGTCATTTCTTTCCGGTCAAGTTCTTTTATATATTCATTTCTTTTCTTCCCGACGGATGCGCGGAGCACTTGAGCAGATTCTTTGAATCTGCCTAAATCGTCCGATATCGTTCCGAAGTCTTCATTCATGATAACATCAACAGTTTGCGCATCGATATCGATCAGGTGCTTTGCGTAGCCGGCAGTCTTCTCAGAATACTCTGCTATTACTTCCAGTTCATTTGAAAACTGCATCTTAAGATCGCAGTCAGGCATTTCCCTGAGGGGCTCACATTTATTCGCCGCTTTTCTCCACTCCAGGGCATATCGCCTGAGCCTTTGTATTATTTCATCGACGTTGCCTTCAAGCCTGCCAACTTCTTTTATCAGGTCATTTTTCTGCTTCCTGAGTTGTTCCAGCTTATTGTTTATGTCTGACCTGTGCTTGTCTTCCAGGAGCCCGTCCCTTTTCTTTTTCTCCTCTTCCAACTCCAGGTTGATCCCTGTAAGCCTGTTTTTCTCCTCTGCTATGGACGAATCAAGTCCTGCGATTTCCCTGCCAAGATGATCGATCTTGTCGAGCGATACCTGCAGCTTTGCCCTGTCAATAATATAGCTCTGGATCTCGAACCTCTGGCTTTCTTCCAGGTATGACCCGTACTTTTCAGAAATTTCAGACAGTCGCCTGACCCTTTCTTCCATTATGTCCGCTTCAAATTCCAGGCGTTTGTAACTTCGGATATTGTCCTGCATAAGCGAGATGTCGACCGGGCTTTTTACATCACATACATATTCGGTGATAAACGTCTCTATATCCGTAATGGGAGTAAATGAGACCGCCTTTTTCAAAAGGCTGAAATACTTGTTCTTCAGCCCGCCGAACTTCCCTTTGAGTATATCCTGGAAACTCCTGTCGGATGCCGGGAAATCGAATTTCCCTCTTTTATAATTTTTGTTTACAAATGTCCGCAGATCTTTATATGTCATCGGGACGCCGTCGACAATAAAATGATTCTCCGGCAGCTCTGAGTCAAGTATGAAGAAATGATGTTCATCGGTCCCGTCTTCATAGCAGTCAAAAACGACGCCCGCGGTGAAACTCGACTTTTTCTGGTCATCATAGAATTCACACGCAATATAACTTGTAAAACGTCCTTCCCTGAGATAGCGGAAACCCGTACCCCCGTCGTCGCCGAGCTCACATCTCAGGTAGCCTTTCAGGCTCCTGGATGAACGCTCGTTGGCCGCCTTATTGAAAAAGTTCCTGCCGTTCGCATCGCCCAGCAATAAAAGCTGCAGCGCATCTATCAGCGTTGTTTTCCCGGAAGCGTTTTTACCGGTCAGGAAGTTGATCCTGTCAAATTCTATAAGCTCATGGCTGAAAAAATGCCAATGGATCAGGAGAAGCTTTTTTAGAAGTTTCATCCGGCCTCTGCCTCCCCCCTTATAATATCCGGTTCGTCCGTATCCCCGGTCCCGGCCTCCGTCTCTGGCTGCTGGGGATCTTCCGCGAGCAGTTCATGTAACCTGCTTATCTTTTCATTTGTCACAATAAAGAGAATTGATGGGAGGATAAGGATACGTGCATCTGCATCCGCCCAGTTTCCTGATATCTTCTGGATGACGTTGTGCTCCGCCAGGACGCGCAGGCTTTCCGTCATTTCACGGTCGGCCGGCTTCCGTTTCAAAACGTTCAGTGTGATCATCTTGTGAAAAATCTGGCCCGTCGTGGTCATGATCTCGTTTCTCAGCGTGACCCTCTCCCGTTCTTCTTCATATATCAGCCGTATGGTATAAAGGGTCATCGTTGTAAAACGGTCAAGCTTCACTTTATTGTACTCATAAATGTTATCAATGGAGATAACCCCATACTGGTTGTCCTTGCTCACATCCCAGCCCGAATACGACAGGTAATCAGAAACAATCTCAAAATGCCTTTCCAGGAACCTGTAATCCGGGTTGATTTTCATCATCATCTCTTTTGTGTCATAGACGTCCCTGACTATATAAGTCTTAGAGAGCAGGACATTAAGCAGCCGCTTCATTTCTTCCTTTTCAGAATTGCTCATTTTCTCGAAACCCTCAACCCACATTCCGCACAGTTCCTTTCCTTATGAACCGCATACCGGGTATCCTGTACCCGCCGCATTCAACATATCCGTCCGTAAATTCCACCCTGTAATTCCTGTTTTTTTCACTGCTGTCGATCACCGCAAGTATCAGCATGATGAACTCATCATCGTTTTCAAGCCGTATCTCGCTGCTGTTTAATATTTCTCTTCCTGCCATCAGGCGGTCGACAAAAGCCATTACTTTTTGCCGGCTGTACAATTTCTTCACGTTTTTGATAAAGTTTTGAATTACCGCTTCGCCAATATCTTCACCAGGCAGATCGATCTTAAGCGGTTTCTCATCGTCATGGCGGCTGCTTTTATTAGCCCTCGTGTACAAAGACCGGTCATCGATATAGCCCTGCCTGTAAAGCACGACACCATCGGCAAGCATATCTATCAAGTATTCAGTATCGGGCGATCCCCCCCTGTCCGGGAGTTTTCTGCCTGGCGCCATTGAAAATGCCGGTGCTGCTGCAGTGATTATATCTACCAACTTGCCTTTTATGCTTCTGTCGGTATTCAGCAAATAATACATTTTTTCCATGGACGCCCGGGTATATGCCGAATTCTTTCTGTCGACCTCGTCGAGCATCGCATCCATTCCTTCATACAGATCGTTTATTTCGTTCATCTTCCGTATGATGTCGTCCATCGCTTCATCAAGCGACCTGTATTTCCCGCGCTGCATTGCCTGTTCCGCTATCTTTTTCCTTAGTTCGGTATCGGATAGCCAGCCGGATATTATGTTCAATATTGGGATCTTGAAACGCGGTACCGAATCCAGGGTCTTTAGCGGGTGGTATATGTGATCCATGATCAGGGACTTATATTCGTCAAAATGCCCTTTCAGTACTTCGTTAGCCGTAACATAAGTATTCAGCGCCTGGTGGTATCTCCTGATATTGTTGTGCAGGGACTTCAGTTCATCGACAAGTTTTACGGTATTTTCGTGCGCCGTGAGTAATGCATTGTACATAAAGTCATCCCTGTCGGTGTCGGCGGTCCGGAGAGCTGAATACGTGGAGTATACAAAGGAGTTGTACTCGCGGACAGCTTCGTCGGTAAACGAATATAACGTATTGACCAGCTTTATCGTATAGTCAGGAAGAGTTATGATTTCCTCGAAAGAATCCGGCTGATACTCCATTTCTATCCATCCCGTGTCTCTCAGCCTTCTCAGTATATAGTGGGCAGTGGCTGAAAGGCTCTGGCCGCTTGCAGCGTCATCATCTTCCAGGCCAAATTCGTCTTTTTCCGCATCCATATCGATAGTAAGCAACGCTTCGTCCAGGTTCGCGATCAGCATGGACACCAAATCGCTTTTGGCAATGGTCATTTCCTGCCTGAACGCCTTGCGCAGTACAAAAAGAGCCTCGGTGTAAAGGCTTTTGTTTTTGCAAGCCAATATAGAGAACAAATTCTGCGGCAAAACATCAAACAGTTTCACGGAAAAGACCACCCGGTTCGGCTATCAATTTTTTATTTTACGGCATTTCAGGTTTCATTTTCATTATACAGGTCCTGTTCAGCCTTATCAATCCTAATTTTGCCTCTGCTTACATTATGTGACGTGATTTTATACTATTTTACTAATATTAGTATTTATGTAAAAAATATTTGATGTTCGGTGTAATTTGCAGGTCAAACCCTATAGCCAGCAGCATTCGGAAAAGTGAAAGATGTATCAGATACCCAGCCCTCTCCAGGGTTGTTTTGTATAGTCCACTTTCCGGTCCGCATCGACATCGCCGTTCCATACGTACACGAGTACCTCCATCGGTCCTTCCGCCGTTTCGACGGTGACTTCCCTGCGGGTATACAGGTCGCCTTCGTCTTCCAGGTCATCAAGCCGCCTGAGCGTTTCCCGGTCGACTTCGTATACCTCACCTTTCACCCGCTCGCCTCCTTCAGGGACGATGCCGGGGTAAACGTCCACATTGTAAAGCCCGTACCCGGGAAGATCCGCACAGCAGACAAACCTCGAACCCGACAGGTAAGCATTGTGGTTTTCTTCGCCCTTCAAAAGCGTACCATAGACAAAAACTTTATATGTGCCCATTGCTGCGATTTCGTCCTCCCTTGTAACCTCCTTCGAAAGTGTCAACTGATAACCGGTACTGTATTATAGTTAACCGTTGTTTTGCGTCATCCGGGCAACAGGCTGAATAATGCCTGCCCCAGCCCGCTCAGGTTTTATGGCAGGCAATAATCAAATATCTTCCCCTGGCATATTAGGCATCTTTTAAACTGCGACCCCTCGCATACACTCGGTCAGATGACTGGCGTCAAGTATTGGTATGCTTTTAGAATACCGGTTCTGAAAAGATAATGCAAGCAGTTTTGTTGCCTTACTTTTGCTCCAGGACACATCATTGACAATTAGCCGTCCAGGTTCCATATACTTAACAATAAATGCAATTTGTGTTAACATAAATATAGTTATTGGACATAAATGTTAAATTACAGGAGGAAAATAAAAATGAGTGAACAGGAGAAACTTGCATATTTAAAGGCATTGATGTACATTGCACTATCTGATGACAAGGTCGATGATGATGAGATCCAATATTTCGACAGGATTGGTACAGCTTATGGCCTCTCTGTATATCAAATAAAGTATCGGCAAAACATCATTCCGAAGCACATGCCCAGCCGGTATTTATCGCAGCCTGGTTCACTGCACATTTTCTTTTTCTTTGACCACTTCTATTTTACCCAATAAAGCATCAAAATCAGCTTCTGAATCCTCCGAATATACTGTCAGGCTCATGGCATCATGTTCAGTACTTTGCAGGAATACATATGTACCAATGTTATTGTATTTTGCTTCTTTGATAACGCTGATGACATTATAACTTTTCTGTGCAAAATCCCTTTTGCCGCTGACTGCGTCGTTATACTCAACCGTGAGATATATTGCCGGATTCAGGCTGCCGTCAATTTCAGCGTATTCCACTTTTTCAAGTATCCTTACGTCAATGTGCTCTATATAATCCAACAGCTCACTTTTGCGCAGCGTTTCGGTCAATTCGTTCCTGATCAGGCTTTTTGCCTTATCCTGTTCGTAGTCGCTGTAAACAATGCTTCCTTTTTTTCTCAATCTAGACTCTATCCCTTCGGAATCGCATACACGGGCGGTTATCTCCATGTTTGCCAAATCGATGCCGACGGATTCTATCTTAAAAGCTGCATCCGGGTACCTGTCGCTTAAAAAATCAACAAAAACATGTTTATTAACTGTTATAAAAATTATGATCACGGATAGAATAAACGACAATACGCTTAATACAACTGCCAGTTTTCTCATAATATGACTCCCTCAACAGTCAAC
>DAOSCC010000083.1:0-2977 GCA_035361135.1 Clostridiales bacterium
GGATAGTGTCTTGTCAAGTGGTGTAAAATGATTTCTACTTTATCTTCCCTTCGTTTCATTTATGTAAGATAGCAATCGGAGCTAATGAAAACCCATTAGCCTGTGTAAGCTTTTCCATAGATTCTAAACTGAAGTATCGCCGCCCTACCTGCCATTCATCGTTCTGCTCCATAAGCATAGTACCTACAAGGCGAATAACGGCATCACGATTAGGAAATATGCATACAACATCAGTCCGACGGCGTATCTCACGATTAAGCCGTTCCAATGGATTCGTAGAATGAATCTGTATCCAATGCTCACGGGGAAAGGCCATATACGCCAATATATCCTCTTCGGCTGCTTCAAGGATTTCCATTGCTTTCGGAAAACGCCCCCTCAGTTCATCTACCACATGTCTTAGCTGTTCCCTTGCGGATTCCTGATCATTTTGTGCAAAAATGGTGCGTATGATTGAGGAGACCATTCCTTGGCACTTCTTCGGCACTTGGCTTAATACGTTCCGCATAAAATGTACTCGGCATCTTTGCCATGTGCTCCCGGTTAAAACCTTCTTTATGGCGGATTTTAACCCCTCATGGGCATCACTTACAACTAACTTCACCCCTTTAAGTCCCCTTGCTACAAGCTTTCTCAGAAACTCTTCCCAAAAAGCTCCGTCTTCACTCATGCCGACATCAAAACCTAGTATCTCTCGTTCACCGGACTGATTTACACCTACGGCTATTACAAGTGCCATACTGCATACTCTTCCACCTTCACGAACCTTAGGAAAAGTAGCATCAAGCCAAAGATAAGGGTATTCTCCTTCGAGTATGCGGTTCTTGAACTCGGTGACAAAGCCATCCAATTGCTTGCTGATCCTGGAAACTTCGCTTTTATCCATCCCTTTAATTCCGAGAGATTCTACCAACTCATCTACTTTTCTAGTGCTGACACCGTGCACATAAGCTTCCTGCACCACATTTAATAAAGCTTTTTCTGACATCTTCCGAGGCTCTAATAAACTTGGGAAATAGCTTCCATGCCTCAATTTGGGTATGCTTAACTGTAACGTACCAAGGCGAGTATCCCATTCTCTTTGTCGGTATCCATTACGATGATTGTTCCGATTCTCACTTCGTTCATACTTTTCCGCACCGATCATCGACGTAACTTCCGCATCCATCAGAGCATTGATTAACAGCGTAAGCGCTTCCTTTAAAAAATCCTTATCTTTTTCAACAACATACTTGCTAAGTTGCTCTAAAAGTGACATTCTATTTTTAGTAGCCACGGTATGACCTCCTTTACTTTATCTTTTTTGTTTGAATCTAATAAAGTAAAAATCATATCGTGGTTACTCTTGTCAAGCATACTCCACGAAATTTACACCACTACTTAAGACTATAACCCTAACACATATCGCGTAACTTACCAAATTTTAGAACCTAATGGTAGTGTTATCAACGGTAAGTCTTTTAGTAATGATATATCAAATGAAAAGGTTACATTAGACTCATTAGGGTATGATGAGTTTATTGCATATATTGCAGGTGATGGCACGAATAATTATAAGGCTTGGGGTTCATTCCATTACTAAGTATTAACTATAATAAACATGGAGGAATCATATAATGAAAAAATACTTGTTGCTTTGCTTGAGTGTACTGATGGTATTTCAAATGAATGCGTATGCAGTTTCTTTTGACAATAAGTCATTACCATCAGGAGATCTCTCCGTTATAAAACCCCAAATGACTTATATAATAAAAGCTAGTTGTAACTTAACTATCACGGCTGATGGACAAGCGCAAGTGGAAAGCAGTATTGTTGGTTACATTGGTGTTACCGGCGTAGAGATAAAAGCAGAATTGCAGCAATATAAGAATGGAGTTTGGAGTTCCATTAATAGTTGGACCAAATCAAGTAACAATTACAGATTGAACCTTGCGGAATCCACTCAAGTATCAAAAGGTTATTCGTATAGAGTTGTAGCAACAGTAACTGCTTATAGCGGAAATGACTCTGAAACCAGATCGATAGTAAGCGATGAAGATACATACTGATAGAAACACTTCCGATGCTATTATGATAACATCAGTTATTTGTTAACGATTATGGCGCCTGATAGCTTATATTGGAAAAATGCTGAGTAGAAACCAAGGTGCCAACTAAGATCAGGCAAGGCGGTGAAATTGTTGAAACCGCCTGTTTTTTCTGTCTGAAATCAGTGTTGCATTGAATGACCTTATGTTTTCCATTGAGCAATCTACATAATGAATGATTATGTCAACGTTGGAATCATTTTGCCCCCCGAATCTTTAATATGAACAGTGCAAAGACAACGCTGAGATAATAGAGTTCATGGAAGAGCTGGATTCGATGTCATAACCTCGCCGGGCATGCTCAATACCGCCTGCAGGTTCGTGACGATCCCGAAGTTCGCCGCGATGAAAGAAACCCATGGAAAAAGATTATGGAAGCTTTCACCGGAAGGGGTAATGTGATCATCCAGTAAATCGTTCCGACAATATCTCCGTCTGCTTATAAAATTTCTAATGTAATTTTTTCTGGTATATGATAATATGATAAATAATCCAATAATTCTGCAAAAATTGACCTGGCATTTACAGCCGGCAATAGGATTCTGTCTTTGGACGCTGTAATAGATCGGGCAACATAAACAGCTGGGGGAATAGCCATGTGTAATCTACCTGATCTTGTCGTAAATATTGCTATTGGTGGCTGTAATTGCGGGAATGTCCCCGAGGATATCCTGAAAAGGCAGGTTGACAGGGTCCTGTATGATACGATAGCATGCGCGCAGGAATTCAACAATCCGGATTATCGTTTTTCCGGTGCCGATATAAAAGTGAACCTGTTTTCAAACCCGTTCATGGCAGATGCTTTCTGGATCGATTTTGCCGACAGGGGGAACATGCCGCTCAATATCATTGTTCCCAATGACGAGAAGTCCGGCGAGTTCCGGACGCTG
>DAOSCC010000083.1:2987-9591 GCA_035361135.1 Clostridiales bacterium
ACGCTGATCGATAAAGCCGGTTCAGTGACAAATATCGGCGCAGACAGTTTACGCTCGGCCGGAAGCGGTTCGGTAATGGCCGACTGGATAGCGGACCAGGCGGATCTTTCCATTTTTCTGTGGGATGGAAGGGAAGAATTCAACAGCCGTGAAATATGGACGCTGATCCAGGCGTGTAAAAGAAACAATATACCTTCCGTCTGGATAGATATCAATTCACCTGAAAGTATCTACTGGACACTGGATTCCTATTATGATGAATATACGAAGGCCAGGCTCCGGGAATATATTGCGAAATTATTCTGTGAGGACGGTGATGCCTTCGATCCTCCGAATGAAGCTAAAATTCCGCTATGGCAGCTGTGGGACCGCCTCTATGGCAGCTTTATGAAGAAGTATAGGGCTAAAGTCGAACCCGTCCCATATATCTGTGACAAAATCATGGCTAAGGAGCCGATCGAAAATGCCGTCGATGAAAAATGAGAACTAAAGCGCCGGCAGATAGTCGGCTGGTTTCATTATTTCGACGACAATGCGGTCACCTATTCACAGAAATACC
Organism: Clostridiales bacterium; assembly: GCA_035361135.1. GTDB lineage: Bacteria > Bacillota > Clostridia > Acetivibrionales > DTU013 > DTU013. Next base: position 3,547 of record DAOSCC010000083.1, read on the forward strand.
GTACTTCGATCTACTTAAGATCTATAATGCCGTTTATTGCTACCGTGTTTATATCGGTCGGCTTTTATGCGGAAAGCATACTGGGGTTTATTTATCAGATCCCGTACAGCTATATCAGCCCATTGGCTGTTATCGCGGGAATCGGTTTCCTGATCCACGCCCTAATAAACTATTACATGTACGATTTGTCCGAAAATCCAAATGTGACAAGCTGGCATATCCGGTTTATCGACAACCGTTTCATTGCGGAGGTTTTGAGGCTGACAGCGCATTTTGCACCCTTCGGGATACCCGTGAACCACATTTCATCGTTGAACAGGTTCGGGAACAAGGTCTCTCAAAGGCCCCATATTTCAGGCGAACTGCGCAGGATCACAAAGAGCATGGAACCTGCGGACTTTGTGTTCGACCGGCATACGTCCGCAGATTTGCTGGAAAATCTCACTAATATGATAGACGACCAGATCGCTTACCATGACCGGACCTAAAAAGGTATGCCACCATCGTTTCCAGGCTGAAAAAATACTCGGCGGCTATTTTTGCGGTCGGGTTCGTCATAGTTGTTTTGCGCGGAGGCCTGCAGTTCGCGCTGGTTTATGCAAAAACTGACATTGCCCGCAATGGTATCAACCTGATCAGCTTTGTAAAATCCTTTGCCAACATGCTGGCCCTGATGGTCCCGTCATGGGCATCCTATTTCTCTCTTAAGCTTTCCCTGGGCAATTTTGAAGGCCTGGCAAGCAACAGCAGGGCCATGGCTGACGGATTGGCCATGATGAAGAAAATGCTGGACGATGAAAAAAAACGGACAGATATCAGCTTTGAAAGGATCTACGCTTTTTCCAAAGACATTTCCAGGCTCATGCTAGGAGAAGTGGTTGAATGGTATTCGCAGCTGTCTTCGTATAAACTGACCAAACTCTGATTCAAAAGAAAGGAACGAAGCATATGGGGAGAAAGTATGACGTATTTATTTCGTACAGGCGCCAGGGAGGCGAACAAACTGCAAGGATAATCTGCGACCGGTTGATGGATTCGGGGTACAAAGTATTCTTTGATGTGGAATCCCTGCGGCCGGGTGCATTCAACACGAAACTTTATTCTGTTATAGACGAGTGCCGTGATGTGATCGTCGTACTTTCACAGAACAGCCTTGACCGCTGTAAAGACGAGAACGACTGGGTGAGGCTTGAGATCGCCCATGCCCTGAAAGCGGGGAAGAACGTTATCCCGGTGTTCCTGCGCGGTTTTGTGTTCCCTGGAACACTGCCCGGGGATATAGAGCCTTTGAGGTATCAGAATGGCCTGGAGGCCAGTTCGGAGTTTTTTGACGCGTTTATTGGCAAATTGAAAACGTTTTTGAAATCAAAGCCGACTTTGCTGCGGCGGGTAAGTCAGAACGTCGTTTTCAAACGCACTCTTCCGTTCCTGCTGGCATTGCTTATCGTGCTGGGAACAGGGACCGGGGCTTACGTGGTGATCCGAAACAGGGCACAGACATTTCCCGGGACACGGGAGCAGAAGAATATCACCAATGAAGCCTTAAGTTATATCGAGAAGAACCTTGTGCTGATAGACGGGGCTTTTGGCGAGGTTTCAGCGGCATATAAAGCCTGCGGTAACTATCTTGCCAGTATGGATCAGGCACATTATGAAGAAGCTGTGGCCACTATCAACAGGGCATATGGGAACATAAACCGGCTGAATTTTTCGCAGTATGCCCTGTCAGGCACTGCATTGGAAAAGATCGACAACACTCCGATCAATAAGGCTGACCTGGTAGAGGTGAACGCGCAGAACCAGACATAGCGCCGAAGGATGATGACGAACCGGGGATACTGTGGGGTAAGATGCTGCGCTTTATAAGCCTGCAACTGTATGATGAAGCGGAAAAATGCGCCCAGATTTACCAGCAGAAGGTGCAGGGCGATTATCCCGAGGCGAAGGAATACGTCCCGGCCGCTATCCGGTTTATCAGGCAGATCTCCTCAACGGGCGTGGACTATGGAGTGATCGTCTGCGGTTATGAGCCTGGAAAGCCCAGGCATGAAGTTTATGAGATAGGGGATATTATTGTCGCGATAAACGGTGTAATGTGCCTTAATCTTAATAAGTACTCAGAATTGGTCCCCAAGGGCCAGGAATACAGCGCGAAGGTTCTAAGGCCGGATGCGGAAGGAAAGCTGGAATTCCTGGAGTTGACTATCCCACCAGGACAATCCAGGATCCTGTTGATGAACATGACTGAAAGCGAATAGGGGCGGCAGAGCCAAGAACTGAGCGATATGGCAGATAACCGGGCGGTAAAGGAGAAACAGAACGATGATCGAAAAGTATATCGATTCCTTTTTCGATGAACTGGAAGTATTTGATGATCTGGCAAAAGGCCGCTCCAACAAGGCGTACCTTAAGGGTTCCATCATGGAATTCCTGGGGGATGGAAACAGGGAAAATGCCATGAATGTCTATGTATCCTTTTTTGACAGCTACCGGATAGTCCTGGAAGGTGAAAGCAACCAGTTCATCGATCTCCTGGACGTGCTCAGGAATTATGAAGAAAGGCGTCGACCCTGCTTGACAGGCACAGGGACCACTATGTGCATTCCGTGAACGTTTTCATTCTCGGACTCTGCATATATATCAGGAACGGCTCGTTCCGGAAGGCATTCGATAAGGTCGGCAGAAATAAAGAGATATATAAATATTCCTATGATACCAGGCACGAAGAGTTCCTGTACCGCTGGGGGATAGCGTCGCTCTTCCATGATGTGGGGTATCCGGTCGAAATCACAGCGAAGCAGATCGGCAAATTCGTCAGCTTTATTACGGACACTGTAGATGGGGAGAGAAGAGTAAAAGCCGGAATCGATCTGGATACCTTCGAAGATTTCAACAGCATACCTGAAGTGATACCGAAAGAGGAATTTACGAAAGAGTTTTCCCGGAACGTGTCTGAAAGCTCCCGCATCGATCTTCTGAAGCCGTTGGATTTGATTGCCCTTAAAATACATAAGGATTTCCATGTCGATCTGGAAACGGCCAGGAAATCGCTGGACAGATATTTTGATGCCATGAAGAAGTCCGGCATTGCCGACCATGGTTTTTTCAGCGCGATCATAGTGCTCAAATGGTATGGCTTCCTGATCCAGAAGTGCGGGTACAACCCGAATTATTTCTTCTATCCGGTCGTTGACTGTGCAAGTGCCATCCTGCTGCACAATTATTACAGGAACGTATTGATGAAAGAACCGTTCCGGCTCGGAAAGCTTTCTCCTGAACTGAACCCTGTGGCATATCTTCTGATCCTGTGCGACGAACTCCAGGAATGGAACAGGAGGGCTTACGGGACCATCGACAGGAAGCGGGCATCGGCCGGCAATATAAAAGCGGCGATTTCGAACAGGGAAATCAGCCTGACGTACATTTCTCAAAACGGAATGCTCCCCGACAGCTTTGCAGCGGAAAAAACGGAATTGCTTGACCGTGTGCTGGATATCGGCAGTATCTTCCCGGGCGGGATCCATCTGTCATGCGAGGGAAATGGAGATACACCGGCAGGATTGCAGGATGAAGCAGCCGCAGACGATACCGGAACGGATATGATCGTTCCGAGGCCGTTGCTGGAAAACCTGGAGAAGCTGGCAAGAATGATCCATCAGGAGTACAATGCCCGGCAACTTGAGAGGTATCCGGAAAGAAAACTCGAATATCCAACGTGGGAGAGCCTTCCTGATGACCTGAAGTACTCCAACATGAGGCAGGCGAGAAGGATCCTCGATAAGCTGAGGCTGATCGGATGCACGGTCATGCCGAAGGGAAGCGGAAGCAGCCGGGTAAGCCGCTTCACTGACGGCGAGATAGAATTACTGGCGGAAGCTGAGCACGATTTCTGGGTCAGGGAACGCCTGAGCCAGGGTTGGAAGTATGGAGCAAAGAAGGATGTTGATAAAAAGATCTCGCCATACCTGGTTCCATACGAACAGTTGGATGAGGAAGCAAAACAGCTTGACCGTGATACGGTGACGAATATCATACCCCTTCTTGAGTCAATCGATCTTGAGGTTTGCAGAATCTCGAACGGAAGAATGATTGCAAAAGAAAAAGGCATATAAAGCAAACGGGACTGGAGACCAGGCACATAAGAAGAGCTGCCGTGTAATCTGTTCGGAGCCCCAATGCAACCTACCCTGATAATCAAAAAGGAGCAGGTAAAACCTGCTCCCTTTTGAATCTTCAGCACGTTATCCGTTTATTTCACATCGTGCGTATTATCAGCATAAAGTACTGTTACTCTTCTTCCGCTTCTTTTGCCTGCTTCTTCTCACCTATGCTGAGGATCAGGTTCAGCAGGATGCCGAATATCGCGGCGCCTGCTATGCAGGGGACCTCTATGCCGAAGAACGGTATGTTGCCTCCGAAGGCGTAGTTCCCGCCAAGGCCTATGACCATGATTGTTGCGATCACGGCAATGTTCTTGGGGCTGAACATGTCGACCTTCTTCTCGATCATGATGGCAGCGCCCTGTGCCGCTATCGCGCCGAACAGGTAGACCTCGAGTCCGCCTATTACAGCCAGGGGTATCGAATATATACCCTGGACCAGCGGTGTGAAGAACGAGATCACCATTGCGATGACCGCCGCCAGTGCAAGGACTGATACGGAGAACACTTTGGTGATTGCCATCGTGCTTATATTCTCACCGTAGTTGGTTCCTGCAGGGCCTCCTACCAAACCGGAGATCATATCGCCGATACCGTCGCCTATCAGATTGATGTCGAGTTTTTCAGCGAGGTTGTATTTTTTGCTGGAGCCTTTTTTCTTTGCGAGGTCGTTCACATATACATCAAGCTGGTACATGTGTGCAGTGGATTCCGGTATCGTAGCGATAGCGATCGGCATGATCGCGACCATTGCCGCCAATGAAGGTTTGGGCAGTGTGAATGCGGGCACCGCTATCGGACCTGCATGCCAGAGCGAAGCCTCAAGAGCTTCTTTTGGTATTTCCCTGAAGAGATTGAAATCAGCGCCGCCGACAGCATATATAATGCCTGCGGTTATGCACCCTACTGCTGCTCCCAGAAGCAGCGGCAGCTGTCCGAGGAAGCCTTTGAGATATCTTGAGAAGAGTATGGTCGATAACAGTGTGACCAGTGAAACGACCCATACCCAGTTGCTGTTCATGACTGTCGCAGCAGCCCCTTCGACGACCGGTTTCGGTGCTGCATCGCTCAGGGCGGTGCCGGCGAGAGTGAGTCCGATTATCATTGCGACAGGGCCTGTTATGCTCGGAGGAAGTATTTTTTCCACTGCCGCACTGCCGAAGGCTCTAACCAGAAAGCCTGCAGCGATGGATATAAGACCGGACATTATGATACCAAACTGTGCATAAGATATGGCTTCTGCCGGAAGGATGCTTGTTGTGCCCTGTTTCCATGCTTCCAGCTTTTCCAGCGTTCCCGGGCTGACCATCGTCTTTATCGCTTCGCTTGTCATCAGGCCGGTGATCGCTGTAAGGTATGAGAAACTGGAGCCATAGTAAAGAGGTATCTGTCTTCCTGTAATGAGAATGAAACATAATGTGGCAAGACCGCTGGCGAAGATTGTCGTTGATACCTGAAAACCGGTGATGAGTGCCACGGCTACCGTAGCAGGGAACATGACTATTACCTGCTGGATTGCGTAAAACAACAGTTTCCAGAATGGGGGCCTTTCATCGGGCAGATACCCGACCACTGTGCGTGCTTTCTGCATGGGGATTCCTCCTTGTTATAAAATTTGTCAGAGCATTAAAAAATCCCGCCGGCAGAACGCAGGCAAGACCGCTTGAATCGCATCATCCCTGATGAACATCAGATGGGCATACGGAATCAATATAGCGTCTTACCGGCATCTCTGTACCGGACTTAAAGACTTTTTGTTCGTCGACATTATATCATTCACATAATCGCTTTTCAATAAAAATTTTCAGATTTTTTCACAACTTTAAATTGCCTTCATTTGAAAAAGTAATTTCCACTTCAAAATCAATGACAGTGGAATTAACTT
>DAOSCC010000084.1:0-9580 GCA_035361135.1 Clostridiales bacterium
ATTTTGCAATAAATATTTGTTTATGTAAATATTATATACCGTTTTCTCTATATTATACTTTCATTTTCTTATTTTTTCATTTTTTTCTTGCCTGAGCCGTATTCCTTTTCCTGGGTATTTCCAGGCAATCCTGTCTGACGTCAAAGTAGCCCATGCACAATGCCGCTGTAATCACATAGTCACCATCGGAGCTATCATGCGGATCAGCACTGGTGTTACATATGCGTCAACCATTATCCCGACCATAGCTAAACAGGTAAACAGTAAAGACACAAGGCAATATGACAAAAATGCTGATTTCAGTCCTGGTTTCTGGTGTTCCGTAACCGTCCTGTTCTTTACCAGCCGCATCGAAAAATTGATCCCGTTGACTCCTATGCCGATCAGGCATGGTATTATGATCATTTCCTTAGGGAATAAAGCAAAACCTGTAAACAGCATCCCTTTCATCCCCAGCGCGTTTATTACGAATCCCGAGGTGAATCCGGTCACAAAGCCCCGGACACATAAAATTAAATATATGAAAGGAATGCCTATCACAGTAACGCCAAGGACCCAAAGCAGTCCTATCATTTTCAGGTTTTCGATCAAACCGGCAGAAAACAGTTCCCCGCTGTTGACGTTCTGATTGCCGAACAACTGCAGAAAGCCGTGAAGATAATTGGACAGTTCATCTCTCTGCATTGCACTTAATCCATTTACAGTAAAAGCTCCTGTGATCACTCCGAAAATGAACGAAATGAGCAGGAAGAAATAAGTATTGCGGTTGTTATTCATCTGTTCCCTGATAATATTATGAAGCTTTTTGACCATAACCGTTCCTCCCGACATGAATCCGGCGTCTCCCGGACGCAGCATGACTGACTGCATCATTTTTCCAATGGTTTTTCATGAACGGTATTGACGCTTCAATACGATCCTTTTGTCTTAAGAAAAAAATTTACAATATCATCATATGCCGATGATATTGTAAACTATTCCTGCCGAAGATTTGTCATAAGAGTGTTGGCATTGGATGTTGCTTATAAGGGAAAGAGATGACAGTTCACATTGGATATTTATTTATATGGGATATTGATTTTGCCGCTTACTATCTTGTCTGCAAGGAAAATGCCGATAATGCTCTTCGCATCTGTGATCTTCCCTTCGAGCACCATGCCGAGCAGTTCATCAACGTGGTATTTCTCAGTCGTAATGAATTCATCCTCGTCCGTGCAGCTGTCCCCTTCCTTCAGGCCGGTTGCAGCGAACAGGTGCAGGACTTCGTCCGAAAATCCGGGCGTGCTGTGGACACTTACCAGGTGTGTCAGTTTTTCTGCCGTAAGACCGGTCTCCTCTTTCAGTTCTCTTCCTGCGCATACGATCGGGTCCTCTCCCTTGTCCAGCTTGCCTGCCGGTATTTCCAGCGAGACGGAATCGAGCGGTTTTCTGAACTGCCTCACCATATATACCTCGCCTTTTTCATTCAGCGGTATCACGGCTGCCGCCCCGGGATGCCTCACTATATCGCGGGTCGCCGTTTTCCCGTTCGGAAGCATTACCGTAAGCAGGTCCACATCTATTATATTGCCTTTATATATATGTTTTTCGGAAACCGTCTTTTCATAATAATTCATTTATCGTCCTCTCCTTCCGTCGAATCCGCCGAGTTTTTCTTTATCTCATTGACTGCCAGTTTGTCGCACCTGTTATTATACTCATTGTCGCTGTGGCCTTTGACTTTTATCCATGTCACATCATGGATACCCGCCAGTTCGTCCAGCTTCTGCCAAAGGTCCCTGTTCTTTACTTCATCCTTGCTGCTGTTTATCCATCCGTTAAGTTTCCATCCGGTAATCCAGCCGTTGTTGAAAGCATCCACAAGATAGGCACTGTCCGAATGCAGTTCGACCGAACACGGGTATTTCAGAGCTCTCAGAGCTTCTATTGCAGCGGTCAGTTCCATCCTGTTGTTGGTAGTGTCAGGTTCGAAACCGGACAGCACCTTTTCATGCCCCTCATACAACAGTATGGCTGCCCAGCCGCCCTTTCCGGGGTTGCCTGAGCATGCACCGTCCGTATATATTCTGACTTTTTTCCTTTTATCGGCCATACCTGTTTACCTGCTTTCAGTGCTGCGGCCTATTTCCGCCGCCCTGTCAGTGCAGGCCTTCATCGCGCTCATTATCGCGTGCCTGAATCCGCACTTTTCAAGTTCATTTACAGCCTCTATCGTAGTGCCTGCAGGAGAGCAGACCCGGTCTTTCAGTTCAGCAGGATGCAGGCCGGTCTCCAGCACCATTTTCGCCGATCCCAGCACCGCCTGGGCCGCCAGCTTATATGCCGCTTGCCTCGGTATGCCCTGCTGCACTGCCCCGTCAGCCATGGCTTCTATCATCATGAAAACATAAGCAGGGCTGCTGCCGGTAAGCGCGATTACTTCGTTCATCAGTTTCTCGTCCAGTTCCTCCGCTTCTCCGGAACTTCTGAAGAGTTCCTTAACAGTCCTTTTTTCCTCTTCGCTTATATGATCGCCAAAGCTGATCACGGTCATACCCTCGCCAACCATCAGCGGAAGGTTCGGCATTGTCCTGACGATCTTTATATCCTTGCCTGCATGACGTCTCAGATTGTCGATGCTGATTCCGGCAGCTATGGAGACAAGCACTTTCTCATCCGTAAAACTGTCCTTTGCCTCCGCAAGGACCTGCGGAACTGCTGCAGGTTTGACTGCAAGTATGATATAATCACATATCCTGACAAGCTCAGCATTACCGGAGCAGGCAGTCACACCTGTCTCCTTTGCCAATGCTTCCATTTTGCTTTTATCAGTATCGAATATGTATATGTTCTCATGTCTGACCGTACCCGAACGCAGAATGCCTCTGAGTATCGACGCGCCCATGTTTCCGGTGCCTATGAACCCGATTTTGGTTTGCATACACATCTCTCCAATCCGTATGATTCTGATCGAACAGCATGTCCATCCTTTGACCGCGTCAAGGCTGATCCATATCTCATCCCGTATATAATAGCATACAGTTTGAAGGAAATTCCACAGTTATTTTAATTCACACCATTGACACAAGTCCGGGATATATTGTAGAATATAAAAGTCCACCGGGAGAGCCGGCGGATTGATTTATTGATGATAAATGAACATAGGGGAGTAGCTCAATTGGTAGAGTGGCGGTCTCCAAAACCGTGGGCTGCGGGTTCAAGTCCTGTCTCCCCTGCCAGAATGCCAAGGCTTTTGAGCCTTGGCATTTTCATTGTGTAACAAGTAAACCACTTGCTAAGCAAGTGGAAGAAAAAAGGCTTATGCCGTTGAGCATAAAAAACTCCTATGTTAGTATAAGTGCAGGTCTAGCCAACCGCAAAAATACAACATAGGAGGCGTCTTATGAAAGACACAAGTAGTTTAGCCCATACGAAATGGAATTGCAAGTACCACATAGTATTTGCACCGAAATATCGTCGACAGGTTATATACGGAAAGATAAAAAGTGATATAGGAAAAATACTGAGGAAGCTATGTGAATGGAAGGGAGTAAACATACTTGAAGCTGAAGCATGCCCGGATCACATACATATGCTAGTAGAAATACCACCGAAAATAAGTGTATCGAGTTTCATGGGGTACTTAAAGGGAAAAAGTAGCCTAATGATATTTGATCAGCATGCGAACTTGAAATACAGGTACGGGAACCGAGAATTTTGGTGTAGAGGATATTATGTGGATACGGTGGGGAAGAACAAAAAGGCAATACAGGAATATATAAAAAATCAATTACAAGAAGACTTGGCATATGAGCAGATGAGCATAAAAGAATTAGTGGACCCGTTTACGGGTGAGCCAGTAAAAAAGAGCAAAAAATGAAGCCGCTTTAGCGGCAGCTTGGAAACCAATGCAGTTGGCGGACTATTCGTAGGGCTTTCAGCCCTGCCAGTAATAGGCCCTTACAGGGCAAGAGCAAACCGCCGGCTAAGCCGGCGGTTTTGATTGACTATTCTTATGTTGACGTTTTGTTGACACACATTTTAGTAATAGTTTGGTATTTGCATCTTTTTCCTTCAGATCGATCCTCCGATTGTTTTATGTGGTTATGTTCACTTCCTTTATTATGTCGATGCCGGCTTTCCTTGCTGACAACTCAAAGGCTTGTCTTGTTACAGCAAAAGAAAGGATTCTCTACGTTTTCGTTCTCGAGGAGTCATTCAGTTGTCTTTTAATAGTAATGTTTGTAATTTTATTACAGGGAGATACATCTGAACGTAACCGCAGGATAAACAGTAGATATATCAAACAGCCGACTCAGTATAAAGCCCCAAAATGGGGCTTTTTTCATGAGATTCTGTTGAATTGAACATTTCGGATCAGCAACGATTCTGATCCTCTGTGTATCGAACCCTATTGTCCTATCCCTATCTTGTCCGAAAATTGGCTTCCGGCGGGAGGAACAGCCTCTGACGCGGTATTGCCGACATGCACAGTTTCATGCATTTCTTCGTCAGTATTCGGTTCAGTATCCATCATTACCGCATCAGCCTGCACTTCAGCCTTTGACTTGTTCTTCCTTATAAGCACCGAATCAAGCCAGCCCGTCTTATGCTTCAGGGAAACATAGCCGAGGGCTGATGAGACCAAGGCTCCGATGGAATCGACGATCAGGTCCTTCATCGTATTCACGAGGGCTGCCCGCCCGATCAGCAATGTGCCGTCCTCCAGGGCGAATTTCTGCATATTGAGGCCCAGCAAACCGTCGAAAACGTATTCATAGATCTCCCACATCACACCAAGCATGATAGCGAAGCAAAACGCGAATAGCGAGACGAATATCGGGCTCAGATTGACCGGGATCCGCTCCGCATCATTCAGCAACGTCACAAATGAGAAACCCAGCGCACCAAGCATGATGCCGCTGAGTCCGTGGAGCATCACATCCCAGTGCTTGAAATGATAGAAAAAGGCCCGCACTTCGCCGAGGTATATCGCACAGAACAGGAAAATAACGAAAATTATATGCATCACGCTTGGTATCGTAAGGCTGAATTTCTTTGATATAAAGCCCGGCAGGAACATTATGATTATACCTGCGGTACATTGCAGCAACATGAGTATATACTCGCTTTCAGGCCTTTCGCCTGCTGCAGCTTTACCACCCGGGACTATTATTATCCTTATTACAATGTATATGACAGATATCACAAGAGAACTGAATACAATGAGAGTCAATATCTTTGACAATTTGGATTCCTTCATTATTGCCTCCCCTTTACCGATCAGCCTGCTCTATATATCTGGATCCATCCTGTAAAATGTGCTCCGCCTCTGACCTGATGCGGCAACGCCTCTAACCTTCCGTTACTTCAAAACTGCCTGTTTTTATTTTATCACTGCCTGAAAAGTCGATTATTTCGCACCGCTTAAGAACCGGGATGAAATCACTGTCGATCCCGTAAAAAAGATCTATTTCTGCAATCATATTCACTGTTGCCATCCCAAATACCGGAAGAGGCACTTTTATTTCCGGTAATCCCTTATTTTTAACCAGCGACAGCCTGGAGTCCTCGCTTATATCGACTGAGACAGGATCGATCCACGTCCCTTGCGCATATTGCTGCATGATATCCTCGGGCGATTCCTGCTCTTCCGCTTCTTCGATGACAATATCAACGGAAAAGTTGTGGAACCTGTTGGCAACAGTCAGCAAACTGGCGCCTTTGGCATAAGAAAATTCAAAACCGTCGATAAAATCCGCCAGCGTATTGTCACTGATAAATGAATGGCTTTTATCCTTTTTGTAGCTGTATATGAAGTAACTCGAATAGTTGAAGGACGCTCCGTACCCGGGTATCACCATGAAAATATCCGTGGACCCGTCACCGTCAAGGTCTTCAAATTCTATCCTGCTCAGCAGTTCAGACGGATCGTTCTCTTTCGTGAAGAAAACAACCTGTCTTTCATTATTTCCGTCGCTTATCAAAAGCCTACCTTCCGCTCTGCTTTCCGTACCGGCCTCGTTCATCGGCAGATCTGTCCTGACTACCCCAATCTGTTCATTGACACCGTCATTGTCAAGATCGATACTTGCGCTTTGCAGCAGTTTATAATCAGGCTTATTGCCGCTTTGCCGCGGATTTTGCATGTCACTGTCTTCTGCCGGTCCGTCGCTGTCTGTAACGCTGCCCGAATCATCCTCTTCTCCTGCCGCTCCCCGGGCATCTGTATCTGATGTATCGCCGGATGCCGGCACATAAGCGCCGGAGTCACCCGGGCTGTTTTCAGTTCCGCTTCCCGAAAGTGTACCGCCGTCTGTGCTGTCCCGCTTCACAATGCCGCATCCGGCAGCCGCCAGAAGCAGAATTGACAATATCAATGATATTAAGACTACACGCCTGATATTATCCCCCCCTGTCTGAACACAAAGCGAAACACGCCAGTATATCCGGCCTGGTCCTGGTTATTATAATACCATCATTTGCGGCATTAAGCCAGCTATGTTCTGAAAAATAATATATATGCAGGAAGTGCGATCATGGCCGTGCAAACAAGAATTACAAATATTGAGCCGGCTTTATTGTTATTTTTCCAGTTCCATACCGCATAGCTGACAGTATGTATCAGCGCATATGCAAGTACCAATATCAATGCGATCCATGTCAAAAGCGACATAACGGTCCTCCTGAACGAAAATCACGGCGTTGCATAAATGTCTCCCCATCACGACATCATCTGCCTGATTATGAGACCTGTGCGTCTAATCTTGAAATTCACTGTCACATTGAATTCACTTTTTTTGTAATGCGAAGGCCAGTCAAACTTTTTCCATTCATCCCATGTGAGGAACCGTCCCTTGATATATCTGCCGAAACCGCAGATGTCGGAATCGAATTCATCTGTCGTCCTCCTGAGAAAGGACATGATGTTTTGCCGTATGACTTCACTGGTCTTGTTTTCCACCAGTTCCGGATACTTTTCATATTCTGCGGTACTTTGCAGAGAGGTAAAATCGCCCTCGAGATCGAGCACTATATCAATAACCGGCTTACCGTCCTGCAGCTTAACTGTTGCTTTAGGTTTTTTCCTTTGGACTACATTCATCACAATGACATTATTTTTATCATAAACATCAGGTATTGTCCAATAAGAATGCCTGTATTTCCCTGTGACCATCTCTAAACATACGGATTCGATCCCATTCAGCGTTCCGACCATTTTGCCGGATTTAAACACAGCAGTGCCCATGGCTACTATCCTGAGATCGGAAATCATGGGTACGTCCCCTGCTTCATATCTTCCCTCATCCAGATATTTCCTTCCGATCCGGCTCATCTCGTCAATCTGTTCCACGCTCTCCTTTGGATTTATTCCTGACAACACGGCAACAGCTTCGACATCGTCACGCTCAAAAGCATTGTGAAAATCCGACATCCGGGCTTCAGGATAATATGATGAAAATTCTTTGCCGAGAAGCAGTTCATAATATTTTGCCGGATTGTTCTCCAAAATGGCGCTTACTTCCTTCAAATATTCGTCAGGAGGGTCGTTCGAAACTACTATAAACATGTCCGGCCTGAATTCTCTGCCCCTCGTCATAGCCTGGACATACTTTTCCACTCCTTTTTCAGCCAGATCCCTTGATATGACAACTACTTTTGCATGCGACATATTGATCTCTTTGCTGATGATGTTGTTAACCATATTGAGTCCGGAAAAAATCGAAGGCGTATCTATGGTGATTACCGATATGGGCTTTCCTCCCCCGCCTGTCTCGCCTCCGCCGCCGCTTTCACCGGCCCCTCCTCCTCCGATGGAAAGCGGCGCCGCCAACTGGAGCGTCATCCTCAGAACATTGGCATGCCCTATGTCCAGGCCTATGGCAAGCGGATATGCCATATCGTCTATTTCGCGCATATCATGGCAGCCTGACAGGATAACTGCCATGATCACAATCAATAAAGCGCAACCAAACCGTATAAATCTCCCTGTCCATTTCATTTGCCCCTGTTCTCCCTCCTTCCGCGTTTCGCAATCCTGGCCCACAAAAAGATCAGGCCAGTAAAAACGAAGGTCACGACCCACCCCCAGGTATTCACGAAACCTGACTCAATTTTTATTACCGATACAAGGTCGGGCGGCAGGAATGCGATACTGAAGACGATTATCGCAAAAGGTATTATCATGGGCCTTATATATTTTAGCCCGGCGGCTTTTGAAACCGTGTACGTTGCAAAGAAAAAAACTGCCGAAAGATACATCAGCGCCGACATTACCCAAATGAAAACAAACAGCGATTCGATCCTTTGAAAAAACCTCCCAAGGCCTATAAGCCTTGCCATGTTGAATACCGGAAGGAATGGTTCCAGGCTTGAAGGATAAGGGAATACAAGTATGTAAACCAGGGATCCTGTGATTAGGAAGAAAGAACATAAACCGACGGAAACGTATCCAATATTTTTGACGTCCTCATAGCCTCCCAGGAACGGCGGAAGCATGAACAGCACCAGAAGCTCAGCGAATATCGACGTTCTGTAGAATCCTTTCAATAAAACATTTTTCACTCCGGTACCAAATATCGGGAAAAGATTAGTAACATCTATCTTGGGCATGATCCCAAGCAGTATCACAATGTAGCCTGCAACCACGACAGGAATCACTATCGCACTATGCCTGACGATCGATTCGACTCCCAGGAAACCGGCTATCACTATTCCAGCCATAAAGAAGACCATAACGTAACTCAGCGGAGATGTTGGCAGCGATACGGTTTTTATATCTTCGGAAAATTTCCGGATTGTAATGGCTGCCAGCAGGAACAGGAGCCCTCCCAGCGTGAACCCGGTGATCGCTTTGAGTATCTTTCCTCCTGCGATTTCAGCAATATCGAGTATGTCTTTGCCTTCGAATTTTTTATACAGCCATATCTGCAAAGAATACAGCGCCACCGCCACGGCACATATGAAGATGGCCATCAGCCAGCCTGCATTGCCCGCGTCTTCCACCGTCAGCCTGTTGAAATAAAGAAAAACTTTAGTACAGATAAGATTGCTCGTCAGAGCTACTGCTTCCCATCTTCCGAATTTGATCTTTTTCTCCATTCGCATTAAAATCCACCTGTCCCTGTTTCTCCCGTTTTACTTCTTTTTCTCCGTGTCCCGTTTCCATTTCATGCTGTACTCATCCTGTTTCCTTTTCTTCTTTGTGTTCAAATAGTCCGGCCTGTCTTCCAATTTCCACTCAGGCGCTTTAAAAATTACATTTTTGTATCTCCCGGATGTCCTGGGCCCCAGCGGCGCCATGAACGGAACGCCGAATGACTTCAGAGCGGTAGACCAGGTGCCTATTATGAAGAGTCCCAGCGTTATCCCCAGAAAGCCTGCCAGCGCTCCGAGGAGAATAAACCCGAACCGCATTATCCTGACTGAATACGCCAATGAATAGTTGGGGATCGCAAAGGAACCGATGCCCGTTACCGCGACTATGATGATCAGTATCGGGCTCACTATGTTGGCGGCAACAGCCGCCTGTCCAAGTATAAGCGCACCTATGATGCCAAGGGTCGGCCCGATTGGGCCGGGCACTCTTAAGCCGGCTTCG
>DAOSCC010000085.1:0-9535 GCA_035361135.1 Clostridiales bacterium
TAACGTGCCTTGATCTCTTTCTCGATCTCTTTCTCAAGCATCGGATAGTCGACGTTCTCGTACCTCTTCACGTACTCGTTCCATGCGGACTCGAAGTCGTCGGCCATGATCACGCCAGGCAGATAACGGTTCTGGAGATCCGTGATATCGTTGAAGATAGCCTTTACAGGGTTGTCTTCGTCCATGGTGGAGAAGATCGACCATACTTCAGGATATCCTGCATACTCTGCCAGAGGCAGGAACTCGGATCTGTCACTGAATCCGTACTTGGCAAGGAATTCCTTGTCGTATTCGGACATGCCTTCTATTCTCTCTTCAGGCTGGTTGCCTGCACCAGCGGCGTTACCGTCTGAGTAACGGCCCTGGATCTTCGGGAACAGGTTAGCAAAGTTGATTCCAGCGTTAGCCTTTACCCAGTCAGGATTGTTGAAGTTCGCCCTCTGTTCCTCTGTACGTCTGTAGCGGCCGTTTTCATCAACATAGTAGTCTTCGCCTTCGATACCCCAGTAGCAGAGCTTCTGGACATCTTCGCGGAGCATGAAATCAAGGAATTCAAGTGCGCGCTCGACATCCTTGCACTTCACGCTGATACCCATTCCGTTGCCGCCTACGATACCGGCGCTCTTGTACCTGTTGTACGGCAGAGCTTCGTTTCCATCAAGGCTGATGCCGAGAGGTACATAGGTACGTTCATACTTGCCTTCGGAAATCAGAACGTTTTCTGCGTTTCCGAAGTTCCACTGCTGGTCGAACATTGCCAGTACACGGCCTGTGGAGATGACTGACAGATAGTCGTCATAGTTCCTGGAGAATGTCTCAGGATTGATCAGGCCTTTCTTATACATTTCGTTGAGTTTCTTGTAATATGCCTTTGCATAATCTTTGTTCTGGTATATCTCAACTGTGAGATCCGGCTTGACAACGACGTCGCCTTCGTTACGTCCGCCGATGAGGTGCTGCGGAGCATTCTTCAGACAGAACGAACGCCAATCCTGTGAATGTACTTCGAATCCCAGAGTAGGCTGGCCGTCGATCGTGGGATGAGCCTTGTAGTAACGCTCGAGCAAATCGAAGTAAGTGTCCAGATTCTTCGGATATGAATAATTGTCCCATGCAAGAACGTCTTTCTGTGTCCAGAAAGCGGGGCCGTTGTAACCTACCTGATATGCGGTGTCTTCTCCGTCGTTCAGCCAGTATTCACGGCTCCAGATGTCCATGATGTAGATCTTGCCGTCAGACGAAACGCTACGGAGTACATCCAGGTAAGGTTCATAATGTTTCCAGAGGTTCGGATACTTGGGAAGATAATCGTCGAGTGCTATGAACGCACCTGCGTTAAGGAACTGTCCACGAGCCTGACCGGGCCCGATGAGGTCGGGGTAGTCGCCGCTGGCGATCATTATACCGACTTTCTGTTCCATGTCACCTACGAGATATTCGATCTCAATGGTGACGCCAGTCGCTTCCTGGATCTTCTTGATGATCTTGTTGTCTGCCGGAGGAGCTTCGCCCGGATCGGCCTGGAACATAGTGAACGTTATCGGCTCTTTCTTTTCTTCAGCCGGTACACTGGGTTCTGTTCCTCCCGTGTCACTGTTAGGTGTTGTTGCTGGCTGGTCGCCTGATCCTTTGGTTTCCTGCTTTCCGCACGCTGTCATAACACCAAAGATCATAACAGCAACCAACAGCAGCGCGATTAGTCTTACTTTTTTCATTATTTGATCCCCTTTCTATTTTAATTTTTTGGGTTTTCAAACAATTTTATCTTTCTATTTTGCTCATCTTTCCTGCTGTGTTCGGAACTACGGTTAGTTATACGTTTTAATCTGCGTTATTTAAGGGCTCAAAGGATAGCTGCGTCAATTTGGTCAACTAATTTTTTTGTGCAATATCACTATTACGGAACAATTATATAATACATTTTTGTATTTGTCTATAATTCTGTATAAAATTCCTCAGCCCGGAACATGAAATATTGTGCACTCGTGCCGGAATTCCCCTGATATCTCTCACATTCAAATATTTGTGCATTCTGACCTAACATTTTCGTTTGCTTTTCTGGTCGGACATACCTGTTTTGGATAATAGTTGGTGTTATGATAAAGTAATGTAAGAAGCCGGTCCCTCTTTTTGAAATTTCAAACGATTTACCAAAAACCCGCACGGGGACCCTTCTTAATGAAAGCTTGATCAGAGCCGATCCCCGGCACCTTTTAAAAAACTGATCGCATCTTCTTCCGAAAGCGGTTTGCTTACCAGGTATCCCTGCACCTTGTCACAGCCGTGCTCTTTCAGATACTGAAACTGGATCATGTCCTCTACCCCTTCTGCGACCGTACTGTGTCCCAGCCTGTGCGCCATCGAGATTATATCGCTGGTTATTTCTTTATCAGGTTCCGTATAAAGCAGCTTGTCAATAAAGTATTTATCGATTTTCATGCGATCCACATTCAATTCTCTTTGCTCATGCGCAAAGCTTCCTTGCCGCTGCTTGCAGTCAATACGCAATACTCGTCCAGCGTTTTTCTTATGATCGCTCTCTGCCGCGGAACAACAATGCACAGTAAGTACAAACACGTTAACAACTGCGTTAAACAGTCCGACTGCTGTAGAAAAACTGAACTGTGCCTGTTCAATGCCTATTTTGTATACATAGGCAGGGATTATTTCCGAAACGGAAATAACAGGAAACCCTGTTTCGCTTCGATCCTGAACGACTCGACCCTCTGGCTGCAAGTTTTCCTTCATTATAATATAACGGATCAGTTGCTCATCTGGTTCACGAAATAATTATCATATGGTTTTCCGCTTCCATAAGTCGGATTGTTCCTGTCCCACGGAGACAGATACACTCTAAATTTTATACCAGCTTTCCTGCAGGCATCCGATACTTCCTTTTCCAACTGTTGATGATCAAGCTGTCACCTGCTTGGTACAACTTGTACCAGACGCCTGTCCAAATCTTTCATATACTGACCCTCCGTAGACTTGTATTATTCTCCCTTGTTTCTTTTGATATAAATGTCAAATCCCCACGGCGGCAAAGTTATGCTCCCTTTTATCTCTTCTCCGGAAACCATGCTCTTCCCGCCATCTCCTATATCTATTGATTTCTGTTCCGGTGTGAAATTCATAACAAAAACATAGTGGTTCTCGCCATCAGTGCGCATCTGTGCAGTGCACCCATACGGCAAATTACCTTCTATGGCCCCGGCTATACCCAGTTTACATGCCAGCATGCCAAAGAAGTCATCCTGGAACTGTTCGTCAAGTCTTGCGGCCACAAAATATGCCTCTCCCTCTCCAAAGCTGTTGACAGTCAGTGCAGGAGATGACTCATAGAAATCCTCACAATAAGTACCAATGACCTTTGCTCCTTCTGTATGGACAATTTCACAAAAATCGCGGGCTTCATACCTTGTTCCGTTCCATTCCACATGCCTTCTTTCCTCATCAAAAAGGCTGTCGATTTCTTCACACCAAATGCCGAGCACTTTCCGAAGCGGCCCGGGGAACCCGCCAAGGAAGCAGAGATCGTGCTCATCAACATAACCAGTCATATAAGTAGCTACGAATGTACCGCCGCTTTTTACGAAATCTTCGATTTTTTCAGCCATACCGGGACGGAGCATATAAAGCATCGGCGCTATAACCAGCTTATAACCTGAAAGTTCCTTCGTGCTGTCTATAATGTCAACCGATATCCCAGATTTCCAGAACGGTGCATAGTGCTCCTTAAGGGTTTCAATATATTTCTTGTTATACTTGAAGCCCTGGCACATTTCGAGGGCCCACCTGTTTTCCACGTCATAAATAATCGCGACATCAGAGGGCTTTGAAGTTCCTATAATAGCATCCAGCTTTTCAAGGGTCTCCCCTGTCCTGGCTACCTCGCGGAATACTCGTGTATGTTCCGTACCCACATGGTCGACGACAGCACCATGGAACTTTTCAGAAGAACCGCGCGACTTCCGGAACTGAAAGTATTGCACGGTGTCACTGCCATGGGCTACTGCCTGGATACTCTGAAGTTCGTGCAGGCCAGGTCTCCTCAGTTTACCGACGGGCTGCCAGTTCGTAGCTGAAGGGCTGCTTTCCATAAGCATAAACGGACGTCCGTCCTTGAGCCGCCTGTTCATGTCATGGACCATTGATGTAAGTATCGCAATATCCGCATCGCCATCATCACTCCGCCATATCGGGTAATTGTCCCATGACGCAATATCCAGCGCTTCTGAGAGACGATAGTAATTAAGGCCGTCATATAATCCCATCATATTCGTAGTACAAGGCACATTCGGAGTCAGGCGCCTGAGAGGTTCCATCTCCGCCTTCATGAAATCAAGGGTCTGCTCAGTCACAAAACGCTTCCAGTCAAGAGCCAGCCCATGGATACTTGTTTCTCCTATTGAAGACGGGGATTCGATCTGGCTCCAATCCGTATAAGTATGGCTCCAGAATGCTGTCCACCATGCAGCATTCAGCGCCTCCAGTGATCCATAACGTTCTTTCAGCCAATTGCGGAAAGCCTCCTGGCACAGATCACAATGGCACTCTCCCCCATATTCATTGGAAATGTGCCATACAGCAAGCGCAGGATGGTCCTTATATCGCTCAGCCAGCTTCGTATTGATGTTACGGACTTTTTCACGATAAACAGGAGAAGTGTAACAATGATTATGCCTTCCCCCATGGAGGATCCTGCGGCGGTCCTCATTTACCCTGAGAACTTCCGGATATTTTTGGCTCAGCCATGCCGGCCGCGCGCCGGAAGGGGTCGCAAGCACAGCAGCTATACCGTTTTGGGCAAGCAAATCCATTACTTCATCCAGCCATGAAAAGTCGTAACGGCCTTCTTCAGGTTCCAATGCCGCCCAACTGAATATGCCGACCGTAAGCGTATTGATATGAGCAAGGCGGGCAAGGCGCATGTCCTCGCTCCAGATCTCTTTCACATCGCGCCACTGGTCAGGATTGTAATCACCGCCATGGAGTATATGGGGGAATTTAGGGACGATCGGTTTGAATTTCATGAGATAGCCTCCTTCATATAAATTAGCATATAATTATAGCTTACATTTTTTGCGGGCATTTGTCATCAGGCTGCCATAATGCCCAGCTAAATCAGTTTTCTGATGAATTCAGGCAGATTAATCAGATACAACTATATCTGCCTCATATGGATCCAATGTTATGCAGTTTCTATATATCCTTCCTGTCAACAAGCTTATCGCCGTACCTGTCGAATTTATTGCACATACCTGATTAACTGTGTTTACATAGATTACAGCGCCATTTTCAAGGGTTCTGGCAATAACCCCTTTTGGTGTCACCGGTCCTTTATTCCGGTTTATGAGCAAAACTGCAAATGAGCGATTGTCGGATTTACAGAAAGGGCTATTTACCGCCTGCCAGTCTTTTGTACGTCGACGGCGTTATCCCGTACCTCTTTCTGAAGATCCTGCCGAAATAGCGGTAATCCCTGAATCCGACCTCCATGGCGATCTCCCCGACAGACTGCTCCGGATGCTGCACCAACAGCTGTGCCGCCTTCTCAAGCCTCAGTATTTTGACATGCTCCATCGGAGAAACATTGTAACGTTTCCTGAAATACTGTATGAAGTAATTGGGATGCAGGTGGACGATCCCTGCAAGACCCTGGAGCGTTATGGCAGAACCAATATTGCGCACTATGTATTCGTCTACCGCAGCAATAAAATCGTCCGTGTTTTCAGGCAGGATACAGACATAATCGACATTGTCCATAAACAGCCTGAGGATTTCCAGAAGCGCCGCCTTCTCCGAAAGCGTATCGCGCGGATCTGCTGAGTTGTAAGAGCTGATCAGCTTTTCAAAAACAGGTACGATCGTCTCCCTGGGTATCCTGCATTTTGCCCCGTATTTGGAATAGACAAGTTTCCGTCCTTCATTCAGGCGCAGGTCGAAATGGCACCAATATTTATATACAGGCCTTACAGGATCGTGGTAATAGGTGTGGCGGGTGTCCGCCGGTATCAGGAACAGTTCCTCAGGCTCCGGGTGGTATTCGTCTCCTTCTATTATAAGGGTCGCGTCGCCCTCGATGAAGTAATAAAACTTGTTGTAGCCGTACGAGCAGTCCGTCTCGCCCCAGTCGGGCGCACAGTAATTCACATGGCTGATCAGGTTCTTGACGAATATGTTTTCGAAAATATTTTTGCCATGGAGCATTACAGTCACCACCTTCCGTCAAGTATATCGCACGATATTCCGGACAAGAATATGATAACATAATAAAGTTAATTTTGTGCACACTAATCTTAATATAAACCCTTCTGCCTAAATGCAAGTTCGATAGAATTTAATTGTATACAGTTCTGGTATTAGGTGTTGCAACCCCGTAAAGCTGTCGAAAGAAGACATACCAGGTATAAAAATAAAAATGCCGTACACGGGAATCAGGCAGCTGGCAGCTATTGAAGAGAATCGCCGGCAAGCGGCTGACTTTCGTGCCCGGCACCAGGTCGAGGAGGTACTTATGCAGCCGGAAATCAGGAAAGGTCCTTTCGAACCAACCTTTGAATCCCTCAGGACATTTGAATGCCCCGAATGGTACCGCGACGCCAGGTTCGGCATCTGGTCTCACTGGGGTGCGCAGTCTGTCCCAATGTACGGCGACTGGTATGCGCGGAACATCTATTGTGAAGGCTCGGACCAATACAGGTATCACATACGCCGTTACGGACATCCGTCAAAATTCGGCTACAAGGATATCGTACAGCTTTGGAAGGCTGAAAACTTCGATCCTGACGGCCTTATGGAGCTATATGCTGAAGCAGGCGCGAAATATTTCGTGGCCCAGGCAATGCACCACGACAACTTCTTCAATTATGCCTCGAAGATCCACCCCTGGAATTCGGCGAACATGGGGCCCCATAAAGACATAGTAGGCCTCTGGAAGGAGGCTGCTGACAAAAAAGGCCTGCCGTTCGGCGTATCCGAGCACCTCGGCGCCACGTTCAGCTGGTACCGGGTAAACAAAGGCTACGACAGGGAAGGACCGTTCGCAGGAGTGCCGTACGACGGGAACGATCCTGAATATGAAAGCCTCTACCTGCCCAACAGGGAGCATTATGATCCGGACAAAGGCCACTGGGACCTGGACCCGTGGTATACTCCCAACAGGTGGTGGCACCAGAGATGGTTCGAAATAATTAAAGAAGTGATCGATCTTTACCAGCCTGACCTGCTGTATACGGACGGCGGAGTCCCGTTCGGGGACGGCATGTATGAAACAGGTCTCAACGTGATCGCGCATCTTTACAACACAAGCGCTGCAAAACATGGAGGAAAAAACATGGCCGTCTACACGCAGAAGGACCGCAGGAAGGAGATTTACACGGTAGGCGTGCTTGATATAGAAAGGAGCCAGTCGGAGGAAATAAGGCAGGAACCGTGGCAGACCGATACCTGCGTCGGTCACTGGTTCTATGATGTGCGGGCCGCCTACAAAAAGCCCGGCCATGTGATCGAAATACTGGTGGACGTCATATCGAAGAACGGCAACCTGCTGCTGAACATCCCCCAGAAACCCGACGGAACCCTTGATGACGAATGCCTGTATATCCTCAGGGAACTGGCAAAATGGAACAGGGTATGCGGCGAAGGCGTATACGGCACGAGGCCGTTCCAGGTACCCGGGGAAGGCCCTTCACGCGTACATATCGAAGGTTTCAGGGAAGACCCGGTGGCATGGACAGGTTCAGATTACCGCTTCACAACAAAGGATAAAACCATCTATGCCTTCCAGATGAAATGGCCTGGGAACAACCGGGCGGTGATAAAATCGCTTGGACCTTCCGAGAAGGTCAGGGCCGTCAGGCTGCTCGGCTATGGCCAGGTGCCTTTTGAACAGCCCTACGGTACCCTTGTCGTCAGCCTGCCGGATAAAAAGCCGACAGAATATGTAAACTGCCTGGCTTTGGAGATGGAATGATAAAACGGCGCCTGGCGCCCGGGTAAAAGAGGTGTAAGCATATGGACAAAAAAACATTCAAAATAGCCGATGACGGTATCGATCCGAATATTGTGCCATTTAAGGTCCTGTACACAGGAGCGAAGATGCCCGGGATAGGTCTTGGCACCTTCGGATCGGACCGGTACAGCGGCGAGGAGATAGCAGCCGCGGTAAAGGAAGCGATATCGCTGGGTTACCGCCATATCGACTGTGCAGCCGTGTACGGCAACGAGCATCTGATCGGCAAATCCCTTCGTGATATCCTGGAAAGCGGCCTTGTAAAAAGAGATGAGCTTTTCATCACATCAAAGCTCTGGAACGACATGCACGGCGACGGAGATGTGCTCATTGCCTGCGCAAAGACACTGAAAGATCTGAAGCTGGAATACCTGGATCTCTATCTTGTGCACTGGCCCTTCCCCAACCATCACGCTCCCGGGGTCGGAGCCGATTCAAGGGATCCGCATGCTAAGCCATATATCCACGAGGATTACATGAAGGTATGGCGCCAGATGGAACGGCTGGTGGATGCCGGGCTTGTCAGGCATATCGGCACTTCCAACATGACCGTTCCAAAACTGGAACTGCTCCTGCGGGACGCAAGGGTACGGCCTGCCGTCAACCAGATGGAACTCCATCCGCATTTCCAGCAGCCGGAACTTTTCCGGTATTGCCTTGATCGAGGCATCGTACCGGTAGGCTATTGCCCGGTCGGATCGCCTAAACGTCCCGACCGCGACAGGACACCCGAGGACACTGTGGATATAGAGGATCCGGTGATCGTCAGGATCGCCGAAAGCCACAACGTACATCCCGCGATAATTTGCATCAAGTGGGCTGTGCAGAGAGGACAGGTCCCGATCCCGTTCTCGACCGACAGGAATCATTTGCGCAGCAACCTGCTCTGCGCAGTCACCGACCCGCTGACTGACGAGGAAATGCGCAAGATCGAAAAAACAGACCGCAACTGCCGCCTGATCAAGGGACATGTCTTTTTATGGGAAGGCGCGAAAGACTGGACTGCCCTCTGGGATATCGACGGAGTAATAAACGGAGCAACAGAAGAGCTCGATCGGTAATACATCCGGCATATACCGGTAATATAAGTGTTAGTCCTGAACTGCAATATAAAGGGGGATTGTTATGGGAAACCTGATGAAAGCTGCTTATTTGCCTGGCAACAGCACAGTGGTGCTCAAAGAAGTGGAGATCCCGGAACCGGGGTATGGGCAGGTACTGATCCGTACAAAAGCCTCAACTATCTGCGGCAGCGATATCCGCGCCATATACCACGAGCATCTCGGGAAAGGCCCCGAAGGCTATCAGAACAAGATCGCCGGGCACGAACCGGCCGGACAGATCGTAAAATGCGGTCCTGGTATGAGGAGATTCAAGGAAGGAGACAGGGTCATCGTGTACCACATTTCAGGATGCGGTCTGTGCGTCGACTGCCGTATGGGTTACATGATAAGCTGTACGAGTCCGCTGCGGGCAGCATACGGCTGGCAGAGGGACGGTGGTATGGCGCCGTATATCCTG
>DAOSCC010000086.1:0-9365 GCA_035361135.1 Clostridiales bacterium
AACTGTGACAGGTTTTACGATGCGCTTCTCGATCAGTTCGGCCACATCATGGACCTGAACTTCGCCAAGCCTGAAAGCAACCTGCTTTATCATGTGACATCCGATGTGGAAGACGCATTGAAATACATTGATACATACAAACCGTTCGTGTTTGAGGACAAGTGGCTGACATAAGGCGCAGTAAGCGGACGGCCCGAGATACGGTTGCCTGTCCGGTGAAATGCAGCCGGTCCGGCCACTCGGCAAAGGTGCTCAAAAAGCCCGGCTTCATCAGCGAAAAGCCGGGCCCTGCATTTCGGATATGTTTTCCGGACCCGCTGCTGGTCCGTTTCGGCATAAACCTGCCTGGTAAAATACTTAGCCCTCTTTCCGGGCCCTAAGTTCAATTGGTTCATACCTGATGCGGAACTCCGGCAGCCTGGTCACCCGGGTGTAATAATTGATTTCCCAGTCTTCTCCCTGCGACGGATCGTTCACTCCGTCGGCCGGAGGCGCAAAAAGCCTTAACATGACCTCCTGCCCGCCTCTGAACGGCTTTTCATAGAACGCCGGCATCAGGTCGACGGTCTTCACGCCCGGTTTTTTATAGAACCATTTACCGTTGAACTCAAATACGACATTGAGGTCCTCCTCGAACGTGACTTCGCAGAACACCGGGCTCTTCTCCAGCCAGACCGGTACCGCCAGCCCGTCGGCATCCTCGAAGCCTCCCCATCTAAGCCTGACAGGCAGTTCCACGGCTTCACCCGTTTCCATGGCAGGATAGAACCACGGATCGTGTATAATTTCCCTGTAAGTGTCGAACAACGGCTGCTTTATACCGTTTTCAGGGCAGTTCGGGTCCTCCAGTTCAAGGCCGAGACGTCCCCTGTCCCTGAACTGGTACATCGTTATGCCCTTCATCCAGTCGGCTTTCTCATCCCTGAACATGTAGTAGAATTCCTTCACCATTTCAGCCTGTTCGTACGGTCCCGTCACATCTCCGTCGGCATTGAGTTCGGAGATGACGAGCGGCTTTGGCACACCGTCGTTCAGGTAGCAGAACCTTTCATATACAAACCTGTTTAGCTCGAATCTCTCCCTTATATCGTACCGCCTGTGGGATTTGCCGCCGCGTTCTGCTATGGTGAACGGCCAGCCCCAGTTCAATGCCAGGTAATAATCGCCCGACCAGATGTCGGCCGCCCTTACAGCCTCGCGGAACTCTTTCTCATAAGGCATCTCGCTGGATCCCGGTACAGCTTCGCCGCCAATACAAAGGATCGTCTTTATATGAGGCGCCTCCTGTTTTACTATGTTGTGGAAGCGCACATAGAAATCAGCGACCTGCTGATATGTATATCTCCTGCTGAAGGCGAACCAGTTGCCCGTAGCCTCATGATTGATCCGGAACAGCAGCCTGCCAAAAGGCCTGAGCTCTCTTGCAATCTGGATGAGGTGCTCATCCGGCACGGCACAGTCAACAGTCATGGTGAGTGTAACATCCTGGCCGTGGCGCCTTACATCCTTCATCGAAATAAACGGCTCGCCGTCCGTACTCCCTCCTATGCCGCCGGTATACGGAAAGTAATCGTCATATGCGTAATCCCACTGGAAAGTCACGTTTTTGTCCGTCTTCAGCCTGCTCGCCCGTGTAGGCCAGCCTTTGTCCAGCGGATAATAGCAGTACATGAGATTGATGCTTCTGTGAGGTCTGCCCAGCTTGTCCAGTATGTAATCCTGGCATACATACTCGCCCCGCTCGCTGCCGTCACCCAGGTCGACAGCGCACGGAGCAGGCCCCATGTGCAGTTTGAAAGCCTTTGCTTCATCGTTCATTGACAGCTTCATCCTTTCGTTTTTCCAGGTAGTCGTTCAGCATCTGAAAAAAGTATTCATTATGCCCAAAAGTAATCATTTGCGTCCGAGCACGACTTCGACTTTATTGCTGCCCTGCATGACGTCAAACGGTATAAGCGTCCCGCCCAGCTTTTTGCCGTTAACTGCCATGGAAACCACTCCCTTCGATACCCTGTCCGGATTTTTGACCTCGATATCGAAAGTCTTGCCCCTGAATATCCTGCGTACTTTGAAACCGTCCCAGTCATGCGGGATGCATGGGTCGACAACGAGCCCGTCATATGAAGCCCTGACTCCGAGTATGTACTGGGACACGGCCACAAAGCTCCAGGAAGCCGTGCCTGTCAGCCACGAGTTCCTCGCGCGCCCGAACTTGTACGGGTGCTCCTTGCCCGTGATGAACTGTGAATATACATAAGGCTCCATCGTGTACACATCAGCAATGTCGTTTTTGGCTGCCGGAAGGAATGCCATGTAATATTCGAACGCCCTGTCGCCCCTGCCCAGCATGCACTCGGCGATTATAGCCCATGTGTTCGCGTGGCAGAATATGCCGGCGTTCTCCTTAAGCCCCGGAGGGAATGAAGTGATGGCGCCGACTTCTGTGTCAGGCTCCCTGTATGCGGGGTAGTTTTTCACTATACCGTGCTCCGTGGCTAGGTATTGCTTCAGGCTGTCCATTGCCTGCATCCCCTTTTCGGCAGAAGCCGCGCCCGACACTACGGCCCATGTCTGGCTGTTTATAAATATCTTGCACTGGTCGCTTTCCTGCCCTCCAAGCTTTTTCCCGCTGTCGAGATAGCCCCTCAGGAACCATTTGCCGTCCCATGCATATTTATCGATGTTCCAGGCTATTTCAGCCCTGTATTTCGCGAAATGCTCAGCATCAGCCTTCTGTCCGGCTCTTTCCGCAAGCTCGATAAACTCGGTGAGGGCGCGGTAATACAGGAACGTGCTCCAGATGCTCTCACCTTTTCCTTTCAGGTTGATGCAGTCGTTCCAGTCTGCCGCAAGGCCCAGCAGCAGCCCGTGAGGCCCTCTCTTGCCCCATGAGAATTCAAGCGCCTGTTTCAGATGGCCGTAAACCGTCGCCTCGCCCTCATCGCAGTACGGCGCCGTTACATCCAGGAATGCCATGTCCCCTGTTTCCCTGATGTATGCGGGCACCGACAGCAGCAGCCACAGGTGGTCGTCGGAGAATATGAACTGTTCGGGCGGCACATTATGCGGTCCCTGCTTCCAGGTGAGGGGCTGAAGCCCGTGCATTGCCGAACCGTTTGATATCTGTCCCTTCAGCAGGTCGATTATCTTGCCGCGGCAAAGCCCGGGTATCGAATGCATGACGCCCAGCGTGTCCTGGTTTGTATCGCGGTAGCCAAGTCCGTGTCGTCCTCCCGCTTCATTGAATGAAGCCGACCTGGACCAGTTGAAAGTCGTATGGCACTGGTACTGGTTCCATATGTTGACCATCGAGTTCACCAGCGGGGAAGGCGTGGAGCATGTGTAGGCAGACAGCCTCTTTACCCAGTACTGCTTTACCTTCTCGAACTCTTTTTCCACGTTGGCCCGGTCGGAATACAGCTTTTTACATTCCTGCCCGAAGGTTTTGGCGTCGCCGATGCCGACTATATAAACGGCGCAGGCCTTTTCTCCAGGTTCCAGCTTTATCTTGTTCTGCACCGATGCGCACGGATTGCCTCCGACAGCTATGGTGTTCGCATTGTAACCTCTTTCCACGGCGATCGGATTGCCCTCATGGCGGTAACGCCCTATGAACTCGTCCCTGTCGGTTTCAAAGCTCACTACCGGCAGCGTGGATGCCATGAAAGCCTTGGGCTCGGATATCGGCCAGAGGCGTATGGAATAGTCCACCACATCGTTCTCATAGCCCATCCTGCATGTGTAAAGTATGTACTGGAAGTTGGTCAGGTCCTGGTTCATGTTCCAGAAACACCATTCGGCATAAGTAAACAGGGACAGTTCCCTTTCCCTGCCCGATCTGTTCTCGACCTCGACTTCCCAGATCTCAACAGGTTTATCGACCGGCACGAATACCCTGTAATCAGACCTGATCCCTTTGTATTCGCTTTCAAACTTCGTGTACCCCAGCCCGTGCCGGCAAACGGTCCTGTAACTGTCCAGCGGCTTGCCGACCGGCTGCCAGGATGCAGACCAGTAATCGCCGTCTTCATCGTCCCTGATATAAATGTATCGGCCGGGACGGTCCATTGGTATGCTGTTGAACCGGAATCTCAGCATCCTCGCCGATTTCGGCGATTTATAAAAGCCATATCCGCTTGCGTTGTTGGAGATAATGCCGCAATACTCCGCAGTACCAAGGTAATTCACCCAGGACATCGGTGTGTCCGGCTTTTCAATGACATATTCCCTGTTGGCGTCGTCGAACCAGCCATATCGCATAAGGTGCCCCTCCTTCAAAATCTGCATATTTCGGATATCGAGCTGCACTTAGATTATTTTAGCATAAAAAGCAAGCAAATCATATTCTTTTTAATCCTGGCCTGGACGATCCTGGCCGCCCGGCTGCCGGAAGACGTTTAGAAAATGATTATCTGTCAATAATAACCTTACGAAAAAGCATTTTTTCGGAGGTAAGCATGGATAACCCGACACTGAAACTGGAAAAAAGAGATGCAGTGGGGGGAGGCAAAGCCAAAAGGCTGCTTGAAAAAGGTCTCGTCCCCGCTGTTGTTTATGGAAAGGAGTTCGGATCAACTCCAGTCCAGGTCGACAGATCCGAACTCAGGAAATTTCTCAGGGCCAATGGCAGGAATACGGTCTTCAAAACCGAATTCGCCCAGGAACAGGACTTTTCGCTGATCATTAAAAACATACAGTACCATCCTGTAAACAGGGAGATCATCCATCTTGATTTCCAGAAGGTCGACCCGCAGGAAATCGTGCAAATGGAGATACCTGTAAGGGTCACAGGCGAAGAGATATTCACAAGGACCGGCAATTCAGTTCTGCACCAGCTGAATACGATAACCGTCGAATGTCCGGCCGGCAGTATCCCCGAATATGCCGTTGCTGACATCTCAGGCCTGAAACCCGGCCAGAGCTTTACAGTTGCAGACTTCCTGTTCCCATCCGGCGTGAAGGTGCTGACCGATCCCTCCAAGGTGGTCATCACAATAAAGGGGCACCGGCCGGAACAGGCATCGGAAGGGGAAAGGGAAACGCAAATACCTGTACCGGCTACGGAATCATAGGCTGCACATACCCGCAATCGCCGGCTCAGAAATACCTGGCCGGCGATATCCTTACCCATTCGTCACAGTAATATCCATAATGGCTTTCCACCACCCTGTTTTTCAGATCGAACGCGGATACGCAGCCCTCGATCCGGATCTCCTTCCCGTCGCTGCTTCTCGGGTTGTCGGCATAATAATCCCTGAATCTGCCGTAAGGCGAAAGGAAACTGATCAGTTCCTTCGCATCCTCAAGACCGATGCCGCCCTTTTCAGCCAGTTTGTCATGTATCTGGCGGTTCAGTTCATCATAGCGCCACTGTATGTCATCGGCCCTTTTGCCGATAACGCGCTGTGTCCAGCGGTTCATGGCGAAATAGCGCATCTCGGGGATGATATAATGGTTGGATGCAACCAGCAGGTCGTCGCTGTTTTCCCTCTGGGGCGCAAAGTAGAACGTGGACGGGCAGTTCCGATCTCCGGGCCTGTTGATATAGCCGGTTTTCCCGAAAGCATCCGGATATATTGCTTTGCCGGTTTTCTTCCTGCTGTTGTAATAATCCCAAAGCTGACGGTTGAATGCCAGGTACTCCTGCGGATATTTGTAATCGTTCCATCTGAACATTGCACCGTTCCGGTAAGGTACTGCCGCATGGCTCTTTATAAACTCCATATCAGGCAGGATCGTCCTGTACTCCTCGTCGGCATACTGCGTGAAATCAGGTTCCGGCCACGACGCGCCTGCTTCAGCGATACAGGATCGCCCTGTGCCGTCTGCCGTTATGTACAGCCAGGATACCCCTTTCGGCAGTCCGGCTATCAACGCGGCGGAATCTTCCGCGCTTCTGCCGTACTGGACGCAAAGCCTTGTCATAAGCAGCGAGTTGATCCCTATTCCCTCGGGGTCGCAGTTTGCGCCAGGCGACATGTTAACGCCCACTGCAACGCCGTTTAAATTCATTGCCGCTATGCTCCCCACCATACCCGGAGCCGCTATATTCACAAAAGGTATGGGAGTATCCCGCCGTTCTGCAAGTATCTCCGGGGCCGGATCGTTGTCATGAGCGTCACCGTATCCTCCAGCAGGCGTCACCGGCGAATACAGGATATATGCGCAGGTGTCCTGGAAAACACCGGCGGAAGGAAAAGTGAAATCCCTGCCGAAAAAACAGCCTTTGCCTGCGCTTTCCCCGCCGGCGACAAATGCATTGCACATCATCGGTATGTCAAAATCTTCAGGTTCTATGCCTTCCAATGCGCGTTTGAAGAATTTCCCCGAATATACCACGGAACAGAGTATATCGATGCCGGTGTTGAGCACGATGAGCCGCTGCATATCCACACGGGTCTTCGGATTACGGCTCCTGCATCCGTCATATATGCCCCGTACCTCTTCCGTTATTTCCGGCGGCAGCTGCTGCCAGGTCTTTTTGGACAACTTATGGATGATCTTTATCAGGATGCTTTGGACCAGCTTCATCTTTTCAAGCACTTTGCTTCCTATAAACGAAAAAACGACCCTGTCGGTGTAATCCATCATCCTGGCGATTTCTTCCTCGGCCATCTTTCCCATGAGCCAGCCCATTTCATATGGCGTACCCTCGACATAATATGCCCTCTTGGGCCTGCCGGTATCGTAATTGACTGCTTCCCTGCTTTCAGCAGTAATGCCCAGCCTGCCGTTATATGCAGCAGTCCTTACGATTTCAAATCCGTCGCTGTTGAAGGCCTTCGCAAGACGTATCAGCCGCTTCCCCGTCTCCGTGCTCCTGTACAAGCGAAACACTCCTTCAGCAAAAACCGGTGCCGCAACCGCATTGCATCCACCGGCATATGAATTCCCGTACCATATTATGCGTGGAATATTGAAAGGGAACCGGCAAACAGTCCGGAACAAAAAGCAACTGGAAATGAACCGTTATGCTTGATCACCCTTTTGGGTATAAATATGTGATCTTTTTTGCACGATCACATCGATTGCTGTATTTTCTGCTGCTCTTTTATATACTTGTTGATGAGAACGTCAAGTTTTGCACTGAGCCTGTATAACTTCTCGTCCATGCAGATATCATCCGTCCCGGCGGATTTTATTTTTTGTTCCAGTTCCATACGCAATTTATCTATTCTCCGCTTTAAATAAGATAAATTCCGCAAAGCATACACCCCGTAAAAACTTATCGATGAAACACAACAGAACAAGTATATATAAACTGGAAAATATAATCAATATATAAAAATAAAAAAATATACTCTTCAGAACGAGGTTATGTAAAATTTTGTGGTATATTAAAATAAGGTCGAACAGTGGATGACCACTGGCCAAATACAAATCCATACGCACAAGGAAGATCAGATTGAAGGCGCTGCATCAGAAGACTCTGCTTGACGCAGATTTCCCGATGAACATCTTTTTTACCGATGTTACGGAGTTCCCGCCTCACTGGCATGAGGTGGTGGAACTGGTTTACATAACCGAAGGAAGCCTGACGATAGGCGTGAACAATGAAGTATACACGATGGAGCCCGGAGATATAGTGCTCGTTTCAGGCAGCGACGTGCACTACTTCGTACCGATCCCGAACCAGGTGAACAGGCTTATCGTGCATTTCGACATGGCTTACTTCGAGTCTGCATACCCGGAAGCCAAAAACAAGCGGTTCGCCATAGTGCACATGAAAAAGGGACAGATATCGGACAACGGCGTGGACGTGCATGAACTCCTTGTGGAACAACTGGACGAAATCATAAGCGAATATAAGGAACAGCGGCCAGCTTACAAACTGGTGCTAAGGGCAAGGTTGTTCGACGTCCTGTCGATACTGATACGGAACGTTCCGATGCAGCCCTATTCGCCGCAGGAACGCTCCAGGCAGCAGAAGCGCCTTGGCAGGCTGGAAAACGTCTTCCGCTATGTCGAGGAAAACTACTCCTCACCGATATCGCTTGAAGAGATCGCTTCAGTGGCCAACTTCAGCGAGTATTACTTCACAAGGTTTTTCAAGGAGGCCACCGGTATGACGTTCGGCAGATACCTGAACAATTACCGGGTGGAAAAGGCAGCCCAGTTCCTGAGGAACGGCGACGACTCGATCACCGAAGTAGTGTTCAAATCCGGCTTTGGCAGCATCAAAACATTCAACAGGGTCTTCAAGCAGATAAAAGGCTGTTCTCCGTCGGCATACAAAAAGGACAATTTCTGAGACCTGGCAGGCAATTATTGACGAGCAGGCTGTACGGCTATGCTTTAGAATAGTAACCGGCAGTCTCTTTTTACATGCTTTCGGGAGCTTCATCACGGGAATCCCGAAATGCCGGGCCGCACATGTGTCCGGATAACAGGCGGAAGACTATTGCAAAGGGACGGGGAGGATGAATATGGGATACAAAAATTTTGTTTCGGCGCTGTATGCACCGGTGGGCAACCTGAACGCAATAAAGGATCTGCAGAGTTTTGCGGAAGATTTCAGGTACATTGAAAAGCATGTGCATATCGACAAGATATACCTTGAGACGTTCAGGGGCTTTGAATATATCGACCGGGAAAAGATCCTGCTTTTGAAAAATTTCTTCGAAGCAAAAGGGATAAAGGTATCGGGCGGCATCACCACATCGGACGCCAAATGGCATGAGTATGGTTTCACATCCCTTTGCTACTCTGACAGCGGGCACAGGGAAAAGATAAAGGCAGTCGCTGAAATGACAGCATCGATATTCGATGAGATAATCCTCGACGACTTCTTCTTT
Source organism: Clostridiales bacterium (assembly GCA_035361135.1). Taxonomy (GTDB): domain Bacteria; phylum Bacillota; class Clostridia; order Acetivibrionales; family DTU013; genus DTU013. The sequence continues at coordinate 8,796 of DAOSCC010000086.1, forward strand.
ACGAACTGCAAATGCGAAGCCTGCATACAGGCCAAAGGCGGCAGTACCTGGTCAGAGTTCCGGCTCCGCCAGATGAAGGAAGTATCCAGGGAACTGATCGTCGGGCCCGCCAGGAAAGTCAATCCCAATGTCAATATGATAGTGAAGTATCCCAACTGGTATGACTGCTTCAGTGAAACAGGCTACAATCTCAGGGACGAACCCGCAATATTCGACATGATCTATACGGGCACGGAAACCAGGGATCCCCTCTATACACAGCAGCATCTGCAGAAGTATCTGAGCTACTTCATAATGAGGTATTTCGAAAACGTCAAGCCTGGTAAAAACGGCGGCGGATGGTTCGATCCATATGAATGCAGGGGCAACCTCAACTATTATGTTGAACAGGCATATCTGACACTGTTCGCAAAGCCCCGTGAAGTCACCCTGTTCTGTCTCGGCTCCCTGCTTGACGAGAGGTTCAGGATCTTTACTCCCCTGGCAGGGTATGCATATGAAGCCGTGGACCGGTTCCTCGGCGAACTCGGAGAACCTGTGGGAACTGCATGCTATATCCCTTACCATTCC
>DAOSCC010000087.1:0-8360 GCA_035361135.1 Clostridiales bacterium
GGGGCACATGGTGCTTGTCAATGCCCTTATCAATGAGGCAAGGATGAGCGGCCTGGAATCCGTGGTTTATACATTCATGAAACATCCTGAAAACATAATCAGGAAAAACCTGTTCACTCCATTGCTCACAACCGTCGGGAAACGCATACAGATCCTTGGAGAGACCAGGCTGGACCATGTCTTCTTCGATGAATTCGACGAGGATTTCTCAAGGATGGAGCCCGAGGCATTTGTAAAAGATATACTGGCTGACAGGCTCGGGGCGTGTGTGGTAGTGGCCGGATTCAATTACAGGTTTGGCTATATGGGCCGGGGCGACAGCGAACTGCTTAAGGAACTGGGAAAGAAGTATGGCATAAGGGTCATAATCATACCTGCAGTGAGTATAGGTCCGGAGATAGTGAGCAGTACGGCGATACGCGGGTACGTTCTGAAAGGGGACATGGAAAAGGCGGCCTTGCTTCTTGGCAGGTACTATTCGATAATGGGGAAAGTGCTGGACGGAAAGCGTGTCGGAAGGAAGATCGGCTTCCCGACAGCCAACCTGCGCCCCGAAGATTATCTAATATTGCCAGGCAATGGCGTCTACCTGACAAAGACGCTTTATGAAGGAGTACTGTACAACAGCGTTACAAACGTGGGGGTCAACCCGACCTTCGGAGAGACCGGAGCAATAAGCGTTGAGACGCACATACTCAACTTCGGGAAAGACATTTATGAAAGCAACATCGAAGTATTCTTCCTGAAAAAGCTCAGGGATGAAGTAAAATTCGGAAGCGGAGGCGAACTGTCAGCGCAGATCAGCCTTGATATAAAGACGGCAACGGAATATTTCGGGTAGACATCTCAGTAAATATTTCTATATTAAGAAGACAAATCCATGAAGAAAAGCGTATAAACGTTGGGAAGTCATATAGGTAAAAGCTGTAGAGGAAGGTATTGCCATGATCATCAGGATGGAAGGAATAGGGAAGATATATGATACCGGCAAAGTACAGGTGGAAGCCCTGAAGAACGTTAACCTTTGCATTGACAAAGGAGAGTTTGTCGCTGTCATGGGTCCGTCGGGCTCAGGGAAATCGACCCTGATGAATATAATCGGGTGCCTGGACAGAGCCACCAGCGGGCATTATGAACTTGACGGCGTCAACATATCGGATCTGGATGATACTGAACTGGCAAGGATAAGAAACAAAAAAATCGGGTTCGTGTTCCAGTCATTCAATCTGCTACCAAAGATGAATGCCCTTCAGAATGTCGAACTTCCCGTGATATATGCCGGCGCCGGCAAAAAGGAGCGCAGGGAAAAGGCTGTTGAGGCGCTTAATAAGGTAGGGCTGCTTGACAGGATGGACCACAGGCCCAATGAACTGTCCGGCGGACAGAAGCAGAGAGTGGCGATAGCCAGGGCCCTTGTGAACGACCCGACCATCATACTTGCCGACGAACCAACAGGAAACCTCGATACGGCATCGGGAGAAGACATAATGGCTGTATTCCAGGAACTGAACAGGGAGGGAGTCACCATCGTCCTTGTTACACATGAGCCCGATATAGCAGAGCATACCAGGCGCATAGTCAGGTTCAGGGACGGAATGCTGATAAGCGATGAGAAGGTGGAGGATCCCATCGACGCAAGAGACGAGATCATAAAACTGAAAATGAAAACGCAGGCTGCCGGCTGACGGCAGCAGTTTGCGGAATTATGCGGCAACAGTCAGGTTTCCGGTGCGGAGGCTGTTTGATACACAGTAAAAAATGAGAGGAAGAGGATGATATCTTGTCTGATATTCAGGTGCGGAATATGGATCAGGAAGTAGCCGGCACAAGGCCGGGATTTTTCAGAAGGCTCATATGGCTGTTTTTTTCGCCGGGAAGGCTGATGGATGAACTGGCTGAAAAGCCGAGGGTACTGTTCTGGATGATTTTCGGATCTTTGGCGGCAGTTATTCCATTCGTTGTCAGGATGTCCCTGTATGAGGATATGATCAGGAAATCGGTCGCTGCCAGTTCCGAATACCTGGAATCCTTTGGCATCGAGATGACGCCCGAGATGATAGAAGCATCATTGCCAAGCAGTATAATCGCCGGACTTGCCGGCATGCCTTTTGAGACAGCGGGTGCACTTGCCCTCCTTGCTTTGCTGTTTTTCATCATAATGAGGATAATGGGAGGGGAAGGCAAGTTCAAAGCATACCTTTCTGTTGTGGTTCATGCCAACATAATAAGTATCCTGTACAATCTGATGCTGACAGCCGTTTCATATTATTCGGGAAGCCTGCATCAGACGGCTGCCCTGACAAGCCTGGCTTCACTGGTTTCGCCTGACGTAACGGATCCGTATATCTACGGGCTCCTTGCGGGCATCGACGTTTTCATGATATGGAGATTCGCCGTGATGGCCATAGGCTTCACTGCTGTCAGCAAACTGAAAAAGAAACAGGTCTATATCGCCACGGCTGTAATATACATCATCCATATAGCCCTGACTATATACAACATGCCTGCGGCACTTAAGATGATGTAACTGCGGTCCGATGACAGACATTTGTGGAGGTAATGCGATGAGCAAAAAGGTAATTATCGGAAGCATACTTGTGATATCAACTGCCGTCCTGGTCACGGCCGGGGCAATGAGAGCCGCCGGTTCGACCGGTTCCGGCGCGGTAAGCGTACAGGCCGCTGCGGTGGTAAAGGGAGATCTTTCCTCCTGGATATATGCGGACGGTGTTATAGAAGAAGTAGAGAAGTCAGAGGTTTATTTCGATACGCCGATGAAAGTGACAAAAGTCATGATATCTGAGGGGCAGGAGGTAAAACGCGGCCAGCAGTTGATGGAGGTGGATATGAGCGAACTGGACTCCAGGCTCGAGACACTGAAGAGCAACAGGAGGACACAGCAGATAGCGCTGGATTCGAAAGCTGCCGATGCTGAGGTCGAAAGGGCCCTCAACAGCCTGAAAGCCGCCGAAAGGAACTATAATGACGCCCAAAAGGCATATGAGGACAACAAGGCTCTGTACGAAGCCAACGCGATTTCAAAGTCCGAACTTGATATGTCGGAAAGGCAGTTCAGGGAAGCCGAATCCGGCGTAAAAAATGCCAGGCTCGCTTATAATGCGGCTGTCGAAAGCAGGAACAGCTCCAGGAAAACGGCAGAAGAAAATATAAAGGTCACGGATATCCAGATATCCGATCTTGAGAAGAAGATAAATGACATAAATGATTTATGCAAAGCCGCCATCGATGGTGTCGTCACTTCAGTGAACATACAGGAAGGAGCATACACCAGCAGCATGCAGCCGGCTTACAGGATAATAAACCCTGACAAACTCCGGATAAGGGCGCAGGTAAGCGAATATGACATCAAGAATGTGGTTGTCGGCCAAAAAGTTAGGGTGACCGGAGATGCGATCGATAAGGACACAGAGATAACGGGAACTGTTCAGATCATTTCACCCGTGGCAACCACAGCCATGACATCAGCCGGAAGCGAAACGGTGGTGGAAGTGATAATCGGCGTGGATGACACCAGGGGCGTACTGAAACCGGGACTCAACGTTACCTGCGAAATAGTAACGGTGGATAAGAGCGGAGTCGTGCTGGTGCCGATGGAAGCTATAAAGCCTGATAAGGACGACAACCTGATGGTGTTCGTCGTCGATACTGAAACGAACAGGATCGAGCAGCGCAGGATAGAGGCCGGCATCAACTCCGATATGAACGTTGAGGTAATTGATGGCCTTGAAGAAGGAGATCTTGTTGTCATTGACCCTCAGCCCAATTACAGCGACGGGATGAAAGTCAAAGTGAACCGGCAGTATTGACAGGGCAGCCCACAGGAAAGAAGTGAGGTACGCAGATGAATTTCTCCGAAAGCTTCAAACAGGCTCTTGACAGCCTGAAATCAAATAAACTCCGCTCGTTCCTTACCATGCTCGGTATTGTGATGGGCGTATTCTCCGTCATTACGATCATGGCGCTTGGAAGTGCAACTGAAAACTACATGAATGAACAATTTGAGAGGATCGGAGCAAATACGATAAGCATCACCTACAAGAATGCCAATGTCGACAAAAGGGACTGGCTGACGCTCAAAGACATGGAATATGTCAAAGAGGCCGCACCAGAGATCAAGAATATCGCGACCTATATAGTCAGAAGCGGCACTGTCCGTGTCGATGACAAGACAAAGGATGCACAGGTGTTTGGCGTATCTTCCCAATATAAGAATTTTGCTATTATTGAAATGAAATACGGCCGGTTCATAAATGAATTCGATGTTACGAAAAGAGCAAAATTCGCCGTTGTTGATGAGTACTTCGTCAGAAAATTATTCAAGGAAGACAGGGATGTGACCGGAGAGACCATTACTCTCAAGACCCCGTCAGGCACTGTTTCCATTAAGATAATAGGAGTGATGAGCAGCGGGGAGAACATGTTCGAGGGTATCATGGAAAGCGATCTGATACCTGTTATGATCTACATGCCCATTACAACCATACAGCAGCTTTACCCAAACAGTGAAAAGCTGGCGTCCATAGAGGTGTCGGTGGTGGAAAAGGATAAACTGCGTGAAGTGGGTAAACGGATCGTGCAGTACCTGGAAATGAAGCATGGCAGTGAAGATGTATATATTGCCCAGAATTCAGCCGATATACAGAAGGCGTTCAGCGATGTGCTTGGTGTCGTTTCATCGATACTCCTGGTAATCGCCGTCATCACCCTGGTAGTCGGAGGTATCGGCATAGTGAACATCCTGCTGGTGTCAGTGACGGAAAGGATAAGGGAGATAGGCATCAGGAAGGCTCTTGGCGCGCAGAAGAAAGACATAATACTCCAGTTCCTGACCGAATCCATACTGATGACCGGCTGCGCCGGCCTTGTCGGCATTTTCCTCGGCATCGTCGCAGGAGGTATAATCTCTGCCCTGATAGATATACCGCCTGTGGTGGACCTGAAGGTCATCACACTCGCATTTCTCGGGTCCGTTGCGCTTGGAATAGTTTTTGGCGTTTATCCTGCGAAACGTGCAGCCGATCTCGATCCGATAGAGTCGTTAAGGTATGAGTAGACATAATTGAGCCGTGGGGGATAGGCAATCATACATTTGGGATGTTCGTGGACAGCTGCTGGCCGGCTCATTTGCTCCAATGAGGGCGCTGGTCACTCGCCGTCCGTGGCTCGGACTTAGCGCCGGCAGCGTCCGTGCTGCCGGTTGAGGTGCCTGGTGCCTCATTCGAGCTGCATGACCCGGCCGCATCTGTAGCACTTGCATCCCATCAATGCCTGATTGCCCATCCACCCACGGCTTTTCATGCCCTTATATCTGAAATGAATACAAGGATGACGCAGGAGATGGGCAATCATACATTTGGGGATGTTCGTGGACAGCTGCTGGCCGGCTCATTTGCTCCAATGAGGGCGCTGGTCACTCGCCGTCCGTGGCTCGGACTTAGCGCCGGCAGCGTCCGTGCTGCCGGTTGAGGTGCCTGGTGCCTCATTCGAGCTGCATGACCCGGCCGCATCTGTAGCACTTGCATCCCATTAATGTCTGATTGCCCATCTCCTGCGTCTTTTTTGCGCCTGATACTGATTTCCTGACTTGAAAACACTTCTGGCGGCGGAGTCCTGAGCAGGGCCATGCACAGGCCCGATCCGTGCGCCATATTATAGACGGATGAAGTTTGGCGACGATACAGGTGATCATTGTGCGGATCAACCAAAACAGGACTCCGCTTTTTGATGCAGTCAAAAAATATATCGACGACAATGTGATCCCTTTCCATGTGCCAGGACACAAGCAGGGGAGAGGGCTCCGTGAAATGGTCGAATACATTGGGGAAAAAGCACTCCGGATGGACGTCAACGGCATGAAAGACCTTGATTTTGCCAACAACCCGACCGGGGTCATAATGGAAGCACAGAAGCTGATGGCACATGCTTATGGCGCGGAAAATGCGTATTTCCTTGTAAACGGCACCACATCAGGCGTACAGGCAATGATCCTCAGCGCGTGCGATCCGGGAAGCAGGATCATCATCCCGCGGAATGCGCACAGATCTGCCATCGGAGGAATAATACTCAGCGGTGCGATGCCTGTGTATGTGCTTCCCGAAATAAACCGCGAACTCGGGATAACGATGGGCATATCCGCAGAGAAGGTCAGGGAGGCGATAAGGAAAAATCCGCATGCCAAAGCTGTGTTCGTCGTTAATCCCACATATTACGGAATGACATCTGATATAAAGTCCATTGTCAGGACCGCGCATATGCATGACATGTCCGTGATCATAGATGAAGCGCATGGCGCGCATATGATGTTCCACGATGATTTCCCGCTGACTGCCATGGAAGTGGGAGCCGATATGAGCGCCGTAAGTGTACATAAAACAGCCGGATCGCTTACCCAAAGCTCTGTGCTGCTGACGAGGGGAGCCCTTATACCGCAGGAAAGGATAAGACAGTCGCTGGGCCTTACATTTACTTCGAGCGCTTCATATCTGCTGATGTGTTCGCTGGATATAGCCAGGAAACAGCTTGCCACGAGAGGCCCGGAATTGCTGGGAGAGGCCCTTGAACTTGCGCGATGGGCAAGGGAGGAGATCAACAGGATTCCCGGCCTTTACGCGTTTGGACGTGAACTGACAGGCAGAGAAGGATGTTACGATTTTGATGAGACAAAACTTGGCATCAATGTAAGGCAAACGGGATATACCGGCTACCAGGTGGAAGCGCTGCTGAGGGAGAAGTTCAACATACAGGTGGAGATGTCGGACCTGTACAACATACTGGCCATCGTATCCATCGGCGACAGGAGAGAAGACGTCACCGCCCTTGTGAATGCCCTCAGACAGTTATCGCTTCACAAAGGCGGCAGTATGAAGGTGAATGATTTTGAGATACCTGAAAGCCCTGAGATGATAGTCACTCCCAGAGACGCGTTTTATAACAGCAAGAAAACCGTGAGGCTCGAGGATTCGGCGGGGGAGATAGCAGGCGAGATGGTGATGGCATATCCTCCGGGCATACCTGTCATATGCCTTGGTGAAAGGATTACCAGGGACGTGATCGACTATATAATGCTGCTGAAACAGGAGAAATGCGAACTGCAGGGCACATACGACCCTGACGTGGAGTACATAAGAGTTCTAGGCAGCAGTTCTGCGTGACCGTCCATACGATGCCTTGTTCCACAGATCATGTGACCCTGTGAACCACGCGGCCGCTAAACGATAAGGATTATCCCGGCTATCACGAGTATGGCGCCGACCAGGCGCATCAGGGTTATCTGTTCACCAAGGAAAACTGCTGAACACAATATGGTGACCAGCGGTGAACTTGACATTACTATAGTAACAAGTGACACGTCGCCTTTCTTCAATGCGGCATAATACGCCAGGTCTCCCACCAGTGTCGCAAGCAGGGCTTCAGTGGCGATGAGCCACCATGTGGCAGCCGGTATGCTGCTCACTTTCGAAAAATTCCCGCTTATTATGACCCAGCCAGAAACGACGCTCGCAGCAAAAATCGTGCGGAGGACCAGACCGGCTGTCGGATCGATGTCCTTAAGGGCGGCCTTTGCAAACACCGGCGCTATGCCCCAGCAGATCATGCCAAAAAGCGCAAGCAGCACTACCATATTTTTTCTGCTCCTGTCGTTTTTTATCATTGTCCCGTTATCCCTTCCATAATTGACAATATGTCCGCAGAAACCGCATTATTACTGGAATTTATTTATTGTAGTAAATCAGGCGCATACTGATAAAAATAAGTTTATCTGAAAAGGAGAAGGTATCTGGAATTGCGCAGGTTGATCACAGTTATATTTGTCACAGTATGTCTGTCAATTGCTCAATACGCTGCCGCAGAGCCGTGTGACAGAATCCGGTGGCCTGGGGAGGATAAGACTGGGGCCATCGGGGAAGGCTTCAGTACTGAAATGGTATCAGGACCTGAACGTCACATGCCATGGGCTAATGAAAAAGAATTCATCGAAGCTGTAGCCCGGCACAAAACGTATGTGATGCTTGGCGGGTACAAAACTGTCCTGAAAGATCCTCTGCCAGGTGAGGAGTACAACGTGCACCTGGCGGCCGACATGCTTGCAGGTATGGTTATCAGGCCGGGGGAAATATTCTCGCAGAACAATGCCATCGGCCCATACACGGAGAACAGAGGCTTCAGGGAAGGACCCACCTATCTCGGGACCATGGTGACGAAAACCGTCGGAGGAGGCGTATGCAAGGTCGCATCCACACTGTACAATGTTGCCGTACTGTCAAATATGAAGATAGTGGAGCGCCACAACCATACGATGCCGGTGCCTTATGTCCCTTACGGCCAGGACGCTACAGTGT
>DAOSCC010000087.1:8370-9353 GCA_035361135.1 Clostridiales bacterium
TCAGGTTCATGAACACGACCGGCTCAGACATACTCATCTGGGCAAAGGGTGTGGACAATGCGCTTTATATGGCTTTTTACGGAAGCAAGCCCGCCCCGGAAGTGGAATGGATCCACGAAGTGCTTGAGACCACAAAGGCTCCTGTGCTGTACAGGATAAACAGCAGTTTGGACGAAGATGACAGGAGGCTGCTGATGGAGGGAATGGACGGCGCAGTGGTCAGGTCGTGGGTAAGGATCACGGAAGGCGGCAATGTACAGGTGAAATATATGGGGCTCAGCAGATACCAGCCTATGCCGCATCTGTTCGAAAAGGGCCCTGACAGGCGGAATGCCCATTGACGACATCAGCAAAGCAAAGACCGATGCATAAACCCGATGTTTCTGAATAACATTCAAATATGATCCTGTTTTCCGGGGAAAAATAATGAAAATTGACCGCAGCGGTTCCAACAGCAGGTCATTCAGGGTATTCCTTGCCGGCCAGGGTTTCCTTGGCCTGGCGGAATCCGTAAGGTTCATAGCTGTAACTATACTGATACACGATATAACCGGCTCCGGCATTTCAGCTGCAACAGGCACAGCACTTTCCGCACTGCCGGGTATACTGGCTTCGCCTTTTGCGGGCGTGATCGGCGACAGATCCGGTGAAAGGGGCCTGCTCGTGCTCATAGATGTCCTGAGATCCCTGGCGGTTTTGCTGTTCCTCTTTGCAGGCAATATCACGCAGATATATCTGCTCATCATACTGATTTCCGTTTCCGATGTTTTCTATAATCCGTCCAGACGGAAATACGTGCTGCGGTTGACAGGAAAAAAGGGAGCGCTTAAGGCCAACTCGCTGCTGACGGGCGCCGGCGGTGCCGCCTGGCTGGCAGGTCCGCTGTTTGCGGGTTTCCTTGCCGACAGATACGGTCCGGCACCTTCGATCTTGCTGTCATCGGTCTGCTGCCTTATAACCGCTTTATTTACGATCTTTTCGGC
>DAOSCC010000088.1:0-9198 GCA_035361135.1 Clostridiales bacterium
GACTGGTCCAATGCAACCGGCATAGACTGTGGGAACGAGTGCTGGCATCACACAATTGAGGAAGGCCAGATCATAGGGCATTCCATCATCAGACGAAACATAATAAAGAATGCCGGTGTATGCGGGATCGCAGGCATGTACGTTAAAAACATGCTGATCGAGGACAATCTGATCGTCGGCACAGGATGGCAGAGGATGGAGCTTTCCTGGGAAGCGGGAGGCATCAAGGTCCATAACTGCATCGATTCGCTCATACGCCGCAATGTCATAAAGGAATGCTATGGCTGCGACGCGCTGTGGATGGACGTCGGTAACGAGAACAACAGGGTCACATCCAATCTGTTTCTGGACGGGATCGATTCAAGGGAGCACATTTTCATCGAATGTACGCGTGATAAAGAGAATCTCATAGACAACAACATAATCTGGAATGTGGAAGGACGTTATGACAGATCAAAGGTGCCTCAGGAGCCGGGTTCCTCAGGCTGGTACAAAACAACCGAGACGGGATACACCAACGGCTATGGCATCTACCTTGAAGGAACAGACAGACTCCGTATCGTCAACAACCTGATAGGCAGGTGCAATAAAGCCGGGTTCTTTGCAAAGGTAGTGGCATTCCGGCTAATGCCGAAGCGTGGGGGAACGTCGCGGGAGAACAAGTTCTACAACAACCTGTTCTACGGCTGCGGCGAAGCTGCCATCATACTGCCGAACGAGCATAACGAAGCGGAAGGCAATGCATACGCCAAAATGCCGCCTGGTTATCTGCGCGTGATGTACCCCGAACCCGAAATGTGCCTGGACCTTTCGGCCTGGCAGGAATTCTGCGGATTTGACAAAGCAGGATGCGAATGCGATATCGAGATCGACGTCAACAGCGAGGACCTGACAATGGAAATAGTGTTCCGATCAGCTTTGCCGGAAGTGTTGGCTGATAAAAAAGTTGCTACGGACTACTTTGGCAATGCGACTGGTGAGAAAAGGATGCCAGGACCATTCGCTGCACTTAAAGGAGACAGGATACGGCTGAACATCGATCCGAGGAAACCGGGCTGAACGTACAGCCAGCCATTACAGAGCATATGATCATCCTCCATGCCAGACTATCCTGAACGGATATACGAAGGTTCGGCAGCGCCATATTTAATTGGATGGTATCATTTTATTGGAATTGGATGTTTATTTATTTAATATTCACAGTATAATGTACTAAATGGATGACACCAATATCGAAAAAGAGGGATGAATGGTGGATATCAAAATCGACAGGGAAAGTACTGTACCCGTTTATATACAGATTTTCAACGGAATAAGGGACATGATCCTTTCAGGAGCCATGCCCGCAGGATATAAGCTTCCTCCCGAGCGAAAACTTGCGGATCAGTTGGGCGTGAACAGAAGCACCGTAATAAACGCATACAGAGAGCTTAAGTCATGTGGGCTGGCAGAATCACACGTTGGAAGGGGTACGGTCGCGGCAGGCTGCAGTGCCGGTGATAAAGCCGTATACTCGGACACCGGAATGGCAGGCATACCATGGGATCCGGCAGGCATGGACCGGGCGGATGTTCCGGGGATCCCTCCAATGCCGTGGGATCAGTTATTCAGCGAAAGTTCGCTTCGTATGCAGGACACTACGGTCAGAGACCTTTTGAAACTTTCAGGAAGAAAGGACATGGTTCTGTTTGCGGCGGGAATATCTGTCCAGGGGATCGATTCCCTGGATACCCTGCAAAGGATACAGGCGGAAGTCATCGATGAATATGGCCATACAACAGTGCAGCATGTACCGTCGGACGGCTTTTATCCGCTGAGGGAAAGCATAGGCAAACTGTCAGCTGCCAGGGGGATAACCGCATCGGCGCAGGACATCATGGTGCTGTCGGGTTCCCAGCAGGGCATATATCTTTGCGCCTGTGCATTTATCGATCCGGGTGATGTCGTTTTTGTCGAAGAACCTACTTTTTTCAGTGCTATTCATATATTCAGAGCACAGGGCGCGCGTGTCGTAGGGATACCGACCGACAAGGACGGCATGCGGACGGATCTTCTGTCAGTATTGCTTAAAAGGTTCAAGCCAAAGCTCATTTATACGATACCTGATTTCCAGAACCCGTCAGGCGCCGTAATGAACATGGAAAGGCGCCAGGAACTGCTTTCCCTTGCTTACAGGAACCAGACCATCATACTGGAGGACGACCCTTACGGCATGCTCAGATATGAGGGTGACAGTTTGCCGGCACTTAAAGCCATGGACATACACGGGCATGTCCTGTATCTCAGTTCTTTCTCAAAGCTGCTGTTCCCTGGCTTCAGGGTCGGCTGGATCTCCGGGCCGCAGCAGGTACTGCACCGCCTCACATTGCTGAAGCAGATGGTGGACCTCCATACAGGCAGTCTGAACCAGATGATCATAGACAGGTTTTTAAGGGAAGGTTTACTGGAAGATCATCTTGAGAAGTCGAAAAACGAAAACAGGAAAAGAAGGGACGTAATGCTCGAAGAGCTTGAGGCCGCCAAACTGGAAGGAATAAAGTGGAACAGGCCCGAAGGCGGATTATATCTTTGGTGCCGTCTGCCGGACCGGATGCAGCAGACAGCATTGCTGACACGTTCAGTGGACAAGGGAGTGACATTTGTGCCCGGCAATATCTTTTACCCCGGAAATACGCCGGGAAACTACATCCGGCTGAATTTCACATATCCGACACCGCCGGAGATCAAAGAAGGAGTCAGAAGGCTGGCAGCAGCATACAAAGAAGTCCGGAAAGAACAGGAGAAATATCATGCCGATGATCATATGGAACTTGGGCCTATACTGTGAAAAGTATCAGGATACAGAGCTTACTGCCGCAATAAAATTTATTACCACAGCATCATTACTCATCGCAAAAATAAGAATCAAAGGTCGATCAGAACGCCATTCATAATACAGGAATCAACCGGGCTGAGGTCATAAAGAGCCTTAATTTGCAGATACAGTCAGTTGGGTCGGATGCATGATTGATAAAACATGCAGGCAGCTGCGAAAATATGCAGACGTTTTCCGCCTGGTCGGCAAATGCCGAAATTTTGGGTCAGTGCGTAATTTTTTTCAAGACAACATGAGAACTCTTGAAATAGCGTGAAAGGAGCAGACGAACATGGTCAAATATGCTGATCGGATGGAATGTGTCAGGGCTTCGGATATAAGGGAGCTTCTCAAAGTCACAGAGAAACCTGAAATGATATCGTTTGCCGGAGGTTTGCCCGCACCTGAGCTTTTCCCGGTGGAGCGGCTGAAGGAAGTGACGATGAGTGTACTTGAGTCATGCGGCGCAGAAGCTCTTCAGTATGCAACGACTGAAGGGTTTGGCCCGCTCAGGGCAAAAATAGCCGAAAGGATGAACAAAAAATACGGCACCTGCCTGACTGCCAAAAATATCCTGATAGTCAGCGGCTCACAGCAGGGACTTGATTTTACGGGGAAGATATTCCTCAATGAGGGTGATGTGGTCCTTTGCGAGAGTCCTACGTACCTTGGAGCATTAAACGCTTTCAATGTATACAGGCCGAAGATAATCGAAGTACCTACAGACAACGACGGGATGCTTCTTGATAAACTGGAAGAGATCCTTGAATCGGTTGACAGGATAAAGCTTATATACACGATTACGATGCAGTTAGGTTCACAGTAATCAAATACGAAGCAAACAGATCTGGAACGGGCAGATATGAAGCAAGCCAATGCGATGCTTGTAAATCTGTGGCCGGCAGACTCAAAGCAAATAGATGCCAGAACAGGTAAACATAATGTATCTAAAAATGAACTGTGCAAAAATTCAACTTTTGGGATACAATTTATGGTAATAAATAGCTTATGTAAACCTGGAGATTACATAATCACAGTATCATTTGCATTATGGGCGTCATCATCTTCAAAAACAGATCGAACGGCGCCCAAAAGTTGATTTTTTGAACATTATCTGCTCGATTTTGAAGTTTCACTTATACATCACGTACCTTGATACACCTCATACGTTACAAACATCATATATGACATACGCATCATATACATCACACGCATATCATCTCATCTCATCTCATCTCGTCTAATCACATCACACACGTCTCATCTCATCTAATCTCATCTAATCTAATCTAATCTCGTCTTGTCACACCACACCACACATCTCATCATATCTAATTTAAAAATGCTACTCTGAAAAAAACAAAAACAACATCGAACAAATGTTTGCAATTTGTTGATCTATCGGATATAATATCATAGAAAAAAAACAATGCCATTGATTAGTACAGCGTCTTCTGGTAATATGTTTATCCGGCGCTGTAACCGGCCAGGCTTATTAAGCGGCAGCTGGCTGTATGGATCCGGCAGTCTTCAACAGCCGCCAAAATACAGAAATAGGTGCATAGTATGGAGAGAAACAGCATTTTCATCAAGGGTGCGAGGGAGCACAATCTTAAGAACATCGACGTGACGATACCAAGGGACAAGCTTGTCGTCATCACGGGCCTCAGCGGCTCAGGCAAGTCCTCGCTGGCATTCGACACGATATATGCCGAAGGGCAGAGGCGCTATGTGGAATCGCTGTCAGCATATGCAAGGCAGTTCCTGGGACAGATGGAAAAGCCGGATGTCGATTATATCGACGGGCTGTCGCCCGCAATTTCCATCGATCAGAAGACGACCAGCAGGAACCCAAGGTCCACGGTGGGCACGGTAACCGAGATATACGATTACCTCAGGCTCTTATATGCCCGCATAGGAGTGCCGCATTGCCCTGTCTGCGGCAAGGAGATATCGCAGCAGACGGTCGACCAGATGGCGGACGCGATCATGGCCCTGCCGGAGGGTACCAGGATACAGCTTCTTGCGCCTGTCGTAAGGGGCAGGAAGGGCGAATACCAGAAACTTATCGAAAATGCGCGGAAGAATGGCTATGTCAGGCTGCGCGTAGACGGCGAAGTGCGGGATATAAATGAAGAGATAGTCCTGGAAAAGAACATAAAGCACACCATAGAAATCGTGGTGGACAGGCTCGTCGTAAGGCCTGACATAACCAAAAGGCTGACCGATTCCATCGAGACGGTGCTGAACCTGAGCGGCGGCCTCCTGATAGTTGACGTGATAGGCGGGCAGGAAATGATGTTCAGCCAGAATTTTGCCTGCACCGACTGCGGTATCAGCATAGAGGAACTGACGCCCAGGATGTTCTCTTTCAACAATCCGTACGGCGCATGCCCGAAATGCGACGGTCTCGGGACCCTGATGGAGATCGACCCGGACCTCGTCATCCCCGACAGGACGAAGTCCCTTGATGAAGGCGCGATAAAGGTAAACGGATGGAACTTCGAAAACGGCGACAGCTATTCGAGGATGTATCTGAATGCTCTCGCCAGGCACTACGGATTCAGGACGTCCACACCTGTCAACGAACTGCCGGAGCATGTAGTGGACATCATCCTCTATGGGACCAAAGGAGAAAAAATCAAAATAGAATACGACAGGGAATATGGCAGCGGCTCATTCACAGCGCCGTTCGAAGGCGTCATCACAAGTATGGAGCGCCGCTACAGGGAAACACAGTCCGAGAGCATGAAGCGCTATTACGAGGAATTCATGAGCAACAACCCCTGTCCCGAATGCAGCGGCGCAAGGCTCAAAAAGGAAAGTCTCGCAGTAACCGTGGGAGGATTGAACATCTACGAACTGACATGCAGGCCTGTCAGCGAGATAAGGGATTTCTTCGACAACCTGGCCCTTACGGAGAGGGAACGTCTCATCGCACACCAGATCCTTAAGGAGATCAAAGCCAGGATCGGCTTCCTGGTGGATGTCGGGCTCGATTACCTTACGCTGGCCAGGTCGTCATACACGCTGTCCGGAGGGGAAGCCCAGAGGATCAGGCTGGCGACACAGATAGGCTCAGGCCTGATGGGGGTCATGTATATCCTGGACGAGCCGAGCATCGGCCTTCACCAGCGTGACAACGGCAGACTGCTCAAAACGCTGGAAAAACTGAGAGACCTCGGGAATACGCTGATAGTGGTGGAGCATGACGAGGAAACGATGTATGCCGCCGACTATATAATCGATATGGGGCCGGGGCCGGGTATCCACGGAGGCTACGTGATAGCAGAAGGAACTGTCGAAGACATAAAGAAATGTGAGAACTCGCAGACAGGCCTTTACCTGAGCGGGAAAAAGAAGATAGAGATACCCGAAAAGAGAAGGATGCCGAATGGCAAGTGGCTCAAGATAATAGGAGTGCGCGAGAACAATCTGAAAAACATCGATGTCGGGATACCCCTCGGGGTATTCACGGCAGTGACCGGTGTATCAGGTTCGGGAAAGAGTTCGCTGATAAACGAGATATTATACAAAAAGCTTGCCGCCGACCTGAACAAGGCAAAGACGAAACCGGGAGACCATGATCATATCGCCGGTATCGAGTACCTTGACAAGGTCATAAACATAGATCAGTCGCCGATAGGAAGAACGCCCAGGTCCAACCCGGCAACATACACAGGTGTTTTCGACATGATCAGGGAAGTCTTTGCCGGAGTACCCGAGGCAAAAATGAGGGGGTACAAGTCAGGGAGGTTCAGTTTCAACGTAAAGGGTGGCCGCTGCGAAGCGTGCTCGGGAGACGGCATCGTCAAGATAGAGATGCACTTCCTGCCCGACATTTACGTCCCGTGCGAGGTGTGCAAGGGCAAACGGTACAACAGGGAGACTCTGGAGGTCAGGTACAAGGGGAAGAACATCGCCGATGTGCTCGATATGACAGTGGAAGATGCGCTGGAGTTCTTCAAAAACATACCGAGGATATACAGCAAGATCGAGACGCTGTATGACGTCGGACTTGGTTATCTGAAGCTGGGACAGCCGTCGACGACCCTGTCGGGCGGCGAGGCCCAGAGAGTCAAGCTCGCCACCGAACTGTCGAGAAAGGCCACCGGAAAGACGCTGTATATACTGGACGAGCCAACTACCGGGCTCCATATCGCTGACGTGCACAGGCTGATCGACGTACTGCAGCGCCTAGTGGATGCCGGAAACACGGTCGTTGTGATAGAGCATAACCTCGACGTCGTAAAGACAGCGGATTATATCATCGATCTCGGACCGGAAGGCGGCAACAGGGGCGGTTATGTGATAGCAAAGGGAACGCCGGAGGAGGTAGCTGAAACTGATGGCTCGTACACGGGACAGTTCCTGAAAGAACTGTTCAGGCGTGAGGGCAGATGCTGAAGAGGACCCGAAGACGTCCCGGCCAAAGCATGAAGACAACTGCAGCCAGGAGTATAAAGGCAGATGTTGACATGAGAATTAAGATAAATACTGCCGGAAATTTGATGGGCAGATGTTGACAGGAATGAAAAGACAAATACTGCGTCCAAGCGGCAGATGCCGGCAGGAGTGCAAAGACAAATGCTGCCGGGAGTCCGAGAGGTATATGCCGGCAGGAATGTAACGACAAATGCTCCAATGAGCCCGAGCGGCATATGCATACAAGAGTACAAAGACAAACACTGCCAGGAGTCCAAGGAGCAGATACTGACAGCGGCACAAAGACAAACACTGCCAGGAGCTAAGGCAAATGCCGTAAGAAGCGTGAAGGCTGAAGAACAATATAACAAAAGGTGCAGGCGCGTTCCGGCTGTATATCGTGGTTTTATCGGTACAACTGCCGTTTCGCGCCGGCTTTCTGCATAGTCCGAAAATCCGAATAAAAGCTCGAAACATCGAGCTTTTATTCCGGAATATATAGCATGGAGACTCTTCTGGTATATTCGGGCAACTGCTTCATTCCATGGCTCTCCAGCTTATTTGGGGTCTGCAAACCCGAATCTGCGCGGGCCTACGAACAAGAACAGGAATACGAGAATGAAGAACAGAATGGCGCAATCATCATTAAAGAAGTCGCCGAGTATACCTCCTCTGTCTGACATAAAAACACCTCCTCATGTACTTGCGCAATCATGATAAACTTGAGCCTATCGCTAATATAAATATATTCCCAGGCGCCCCAATGGGTTACAAAAACAGAGCAAAAAGGTTTCGGCAAAGTAGACCGTACATTGCAAATTGTGTTATACTTATTGAATGGATGAAATCCGGAGGAAATTCTTCGGGATATGTTAGAAACAGGTGAAATACGGGAAGAACAATTCCAGGATACATTAACGTACCAGGCATGAAAACGAAACCTGCAGCAGTTGAAACCTGGATACAGCGAAGCTAAGCAGCATAAGGGCAGGACAACCCGGGCACGGTTTGCGCCATGGCAGCACGAAAGGAGTTGATCGCATATGACCATGTGCTCGATATGCAAGGAAAACTATGCAGTAGTTTTTATAACAAAAATAATAAACGGAAAGCAGATACAGGAGGGGCTCTGCCTTTCATGCGCAAGGAAACAGGGCATCCAGCCCATCAACCAACTGATCGAACAGACCGGGATGACGGATGACGATATCGACAATCTCAACAAGCAGATGAGCAGCTTTTTCGAAAGTATGGATATGGACCTTGAGAACAGCGCCGGGACGGAAGGGACACAGGGATACAACAGGGGCAATCCGTTCCTGAACTTCTTAAGCCGCGCGTTCCCAAGGAGCGAAGAGAACGGCGACGGCACCGACCCGAGGGAACTCGGCGAAGGAAAAGACGGCAAGGGCGGCATGCGCACCAAGACACAGGAGAAAAAAGGACTTAAAAAAAAGAAGTACCTGGATATGTACGGTACCAATCTGACCGATCTGGCGCGGAACGACAAGATAGACCTCGTCATAGGCAGGGACAGGGAGATAGACCGTGTATTGCAGATACTCAACAGGAGGACGAAAAACAATCCTGTGCTCATCGGCGAGCCCGGAGTGGGCAAGACAGCCATTGCCGAAGGGCTTGCCGTAAGGATAGCGAAGCACCAGGTACCTGCAAAACTGTTCAACACCGAGATGTACCTGCTGGATATGACGGCAATCGTTGCCGGCACCCAGTTCAGGGGGCAGTTTGAAAGCAGGATGAAGGGCATTATAGAGGAAGCGAAGGCCCTGGGCAATGTCATCCTGGTCATTGACGAACTCCACAATATAATAGGAGCGGGAGAGGCCGAAGGGGCAATGAACGCCGCCAACATACTCAAGCCCGCCCTTTCCAGGGGAGAGATCCAGATCATCGGGGCA
>DAOSCC010000089.1:0-9152 GCA_035361135.1 Clostridiales bacterium
AGGTGTCTCCTTTAATTTTACATTATATGTTAGCGCTTTTGCTCATTTATAGTTTGATTGTTATGGCTGGATCTGCCGCATCATATCATCGAAAAGGAGAGTTGGGATACCATGAGAAAAGTACTATCGTTAACACTTAGCGTAATTCTGCTTCTAGGCATGCTCCTGTTTCCGACGGCTGCGTTTGCCGCAGAAGCCGGACCGGCGCCGCTCCCGAAGGCGGGCGATGTCATCTCGGGCTTCAGGGTGACGGAAACAGGGGAAATGGACCTGGTGAATGCAAAAACCGTCCTGTTCGAGCATGAGAAAACAGGCGCAAAGCTCTACTACATACAAAACAAGGACATTGAGAAATCATTCACTATTGCTTTCAGGACGCCTGCAGTCGACAACACGGGCGTCAACCACATCCTTGAACACGTGAACCTGCATGGTTCAAGGAAATATCCGATAAATGACATAGTGTTCGTACTTATGAACCAGACGTACAGTTCATTCGTAAATGCAATGACGGCTCCCACATATACGATGTATCCGGTATCGTCCATGAGCGAGGATCAGCTTCTGAAGCTGGCTGACGTATACCTGGACAGTGTCTATAACCCCCTGGTATACCAGGAAAAGAATGTTTTCCTCAGGGAGGGCTGGAGGTATGAAATGCAGGATGCCGGCGCCCCTCTTACCATCAACGGGACAGTCTACAATGAGATGAAGGGCAGCATGAGCAATATCACTACCGCCGCATACTTCAACACCATGAAAACCCTGTTCCCCGGCAGCCCGCAGGCCAATATTTTCGGAGGAGACCCCGGGAAAATCAGGGACCTGACATATGAACAGCTTATCGAAACACACAAGAAGTATTACCATCCGTCGAATTCACTGATGATACTTTACGGGGACGTTGACTATACGCGTTTCCTCAAGCTGATAAACGACGAATACCTCAGCAGGTATGATAAGCAGGAAACAAACATCGATTACGGAATAATAAAGCCGTTCAGCAAAAAGGCAGAGGCAAGATACCCGTTCCCTGTCGCGGCTTCCGCGGTCACAAAGAATGGGGCCCAGATCGATTATGCGTTTGTACTTAACGATATCACCATGGAAGATATCCATGGGATCTCCATCATTGCCGCAGTACTTAACGATGACTCGTCTCCGCTGAAGAAAGCATTCAGTGAAAAGAAAACAGGCGGCAGCATGTATGTCCAACTGAGTATGAATACGGTACAGCCGACGCTGATTTTCACAGCCGTCAGTGCTGATGAGAGCAAGGCAGGGGAATTCAGTGCATTGGTGGACGAATGCCTGCGCGATATCGTAAAGAACGGGTTCGACAAGGAATTGATGGATGCGATGATATCCAGGGATCTGCTCGATTCGTCGATCATCACGGAAGGGCAGCATCTTGGTGTCGGCCTGTCGCAGTCCATCAGCCTGATATGGGCAAACAGGGACGATCTCAGCTTTTACAGCGACCTGATCAGGAATATCAAAAAACTTGCCGACAAACTGGATACGGGCTATTACGAGGACCTGGCAAGGAAGTACATCCTTGACAATGACCATGCAGCGCTGGTGACGACGTATCCTGAAGCCGGGCTGGCTGAAAAGCAGGAAGAAGATCTCAGGAAATACCTGGCGGATCTTAAAGCGTCAATGAGCGCAGATGAGATCGAAAAGACCGTAAACGATACGAAGGCCTTCAACGAGTGGAACAGCCGCGAATCCGGCGAGGATGTTCAGGATATCATAAAGGACCTCCAGGCAGTTAAAGCCGCAGATCTGCCCGTCGAGGCAAAAGAGCGCGAACTGGAAGAAACGAAAGGGCCGAACGGCGAGAGGGTCATAACCGTGACTGCAGATGTCGGCGAAACCGGCATTACAGGCGTCATGTTCGACACATCGGCTGTGCCCGCGGAAAAGCTGCATTACCTGAATTTGCTCTCCGACCTGCTTGGAAGGCTCGGAACCGGGAAGTATACCAGGGAACAGCTGAGCAAGTTGACCATGAGGCATTTAGAGAGTGCGAGATTCTCGGTCGGCACGATAAGCTCCAAAGATCCGGACGTTTTCACTCCTGTACTGGCCACATCCTGGCTGGGGCTGATGGGTGAATACGGTGACCAGGTGGACCTGCTGAAGGAAATCGTACTCAATACTGATTTTTCAGACAGCGATACTGTACTTAGCATTATAAGGGAAAATATTGCGAACATGAAGCAGTCGATCAGCGCTGAGCCCCTTCAGCTGCTTATGAGCCGCAGCCAAGCGCTTTTGAGCGGCAGCAGCAAGTACGCGAATTATGTATCCGGACTTGAGTATTACGATTTCCTGGTACAGCTCGAGCAGTTGATGCAGGAGCAGCCTGAAGCCGTGATGGCAGAGCTTGAGTCTGTATACAGGCTGGTCGTGAACAGGACAAACATGATAGTGGCCTTTGCCGGAAATGAAAGCGGGATCGGTGTGTTCAAAGACAAAATCAACACGCTGATAAATGCGCTGCCGGCCGAGAAAATCGTCCCGCAGGACTACTCGGCACTTCCGGGACCTGCGAAGAGAGAAGCCATATCCCTCGATACGGCGGTACAGTATAATATGCTGTCTTCAAGCCATGACAGGATGGGCGTCGAATATAACGGCAAATACATACCGATTATATTGATGCTCCAGGACACTTACCTGACACCGTTGCTCAGGTACCAGAACGGCGTCTACACTGCCATGGCAAGCTACGGCAGCAAGGTCGTGATGCTCATCTCCTACAGGGACCCGAACATAAAAGAAACATTTGACGTTTTCGCGGGGATCCCAGGGTTCCTGAGGAATGCCGCGATCACACAGGACGAACTGGACAGGTATATCCTGAGTGCGTTCGGTTCCGGAACACTTCCGTCAGGAGAACTGAACGGCGCTTATAACTATATCATGGATTACCTGTCGGGCTGGTCCGTCGAGGACACCTTGCGGGTACTGAATGAGGTCAAGTCTGTAACAGTGGAGGACCTGGATGACGCTGCGGATATGTTCGAAAAACTTATCGAAACCGGGATATACTCGACAGCCGGCAGTGCGTCCAAACTGAAGGAAAACGAAGACATTTTCGAATCGGTAATAGCCTTCGGACAGCAGACGGATGCGGATGAAGCGATCACGACAGCCCAGTTCATCGAGCTTGTGCTGCAGGGTATCCAGGAACCTGTTGAGGCCGCAAAACAGCAAGGGCTGCTGGTCGGCGACGGCAAAGGGAACTACATGGAGAACGAGCCGCTGACGAAAGAAAGGCTTGCCGTGTTCATTGCAAGGATAGCGGCGATGAACGGGATCCAACTGGACGGGGCGGATGTGGACATAGCAGACTATGACAGCATCAGCCCGTGGGCAAGGGAAAGCGTGGAAGCGCTCGTCGGCCTGGGCATCATGGGACTGGACGAAAACGACAGTTTCAACCCGAAGGACACCGTGACCAAGTCCGATGTGGACTCTGTCCTGAATGCGCTGATCATGTCATTGGTCGCGGCGCAGTAAGGCCGGGGATACCGGGACAGTTCGGCAAAACGGCAGGTGCCGGCAAGATACTCAGATGCCGGAGAAAACCATTGGAATCGTACTGGTACGGAAGCGGGCTTCGGCCCGCTTTTTTTTGGCTGGCCAGCGATACTGTTTTGACATTTGTTATATTTTTCTGTTGTAATATTTTTTTAATTTGGTGAAAAAACATATATCGTAAAGGAGCTGAAATAAGTATAATATTCATGTTAAATTCAGCTTAACCAGTTTACCGACATCCGGAGGATTTTTATGAGACTGAGGAATGTGCTTGCGGCAATGGCAGTTGCCGTCTCTCTTCTGCTTGCGGCCTGCGTCGGCAGTACGCCGATCGAGAAGTACATGAACGAGGACATCGCAGGCATAGGCGTGGAGAAGAACATGGAAGAGGCAGGCACGATGCTGGAGGAGATCCTGGGCGAATGCGCTGAGAAGTTGGAAAACGGAGAGGAAGTAGACTGGGACGAAGTCGAGCAGAAAGTCGATCCTGTGCTTGCGGGCATGCAGGAAACCAGGGACAAAGTTGCGCAGCTCGAGATAACCGATGAAGACGTGAAGGAGATCAACTCCTACCTGGTTTCCACGTATGACAAGCTCATCAGCGGCTATGAAAAGATGATCGCCGGCTTCAGAGACATGGATGACGAACTGATCAACGAAGGCTCGGACGATCTCACCGGAGCCCAGGAAGACATATTGAAATGGTATGAACTGATAGAAGAGGCAATCAAGTAATGAGTTGACTAAATCTCATCAGCATCTTATACAGCCCCTATTGGAAAAGGCTGGCGCACGATAAACGGCGCCGGTCTTTTGTTATGTTTATTTGATCTTTGCCTTGTTTAGAGCTTTAATTTTGCCATACATTCTTCGATTATTTTCTATTTTTATTTGTCGAGTGCCATTAGGTTACAGAAGGAAATTTGCTCCTTTTTGCTATATCTATGGCGTTTAAGGAGGTCATAATAATTACCTGTCTCTTACTCGATTTTTATAGAATTTTGGCAGATTGTCTGGAAAAATACACCTGAAAGAATTATTATATATATAGAACTGAAGTCATTTATCCTGCTTAAATTGTGCTGATACCGTTACATGTAATAAACAGTGGTATCTAAGAATATTTTATATACTTTTCACTTAAGTGAAAATACTTAGGAAACTACAGGACGATGATAGCTTTTGTTGATACTGAAATAGGATTTCTTAAAAAAGATGTACTGGATATCGGGTGCGTCAGGGATGACGGTGGGCAGTTCCGTTCCGGTGTAATTTCTGCGTTCATTGATTTCCTTAAAGGTTCAGAATATGTATGTGGACATAATATCATAAACCATGACATGAAATATATCGGAGATGCAGTCAGGGCAGCTGGCATTACAGAGGTCATAGATACTCTGTACCTCTCACCGCTGATGTTTCCGGCCAGACCTTATCACAAGCTTCTGAAGGATGACAAGCTTCAGACCGACGACATTAATAATCCCCTCAATGATTCAATGAAAGCAAGGGACCTGTTCTATGATGAAGTTGAAGCATTCAGGCAGACTGATGATACGTTGAAAAGGATTTATTACTTGTTGCTGAAAGATCAGAAGGAGTTCAGGTCGTTTTTCAGATATCTGGGGTATACGGAACACGGAGACGGTAATCGGGAGGACAGGGATTGCGAAGCCGGCAGGGAAGCAGTTCAGTATGAGGAAATTTCCGAGCAGCAGGCAGAAGAACTTGAAACGCTCATACGCACGAGATTCATACTCAGGATATGCGAAAATGCTGATCTGTCCGGTATGATCATGAACAGCCCGGTTGAGCTTGCATATTGTCTTTCTTTGATTAACACCGGTGACCGTTATTCCATTACACCGCCCTGGGTCCTCAAAAATTACCCTGCTGTTGACCGCCTGTTATATTTGTTGAGAGACAAGCCATGTGTCACGGGCTGCGCCTATTGCAATGAAGCGCTGGATATTTACAGCGGCCTGCAGAATTTCTTTGGGTTTGAATCGTTCAGGACATATGCCGGTATCCCACTCCAGGAGCAGGCAGTCAGGGCTGCCATTGATCAGAAATCCTTCCTGGCGATATTCCCTACTGGGGGAGGCAAATCTGTCACATTCCAGCTTCCCGCGCTGATGAGCGGCATTAACACCAGGGGCCTGACAGTCGTTATTTCACCGCTGCAGTCCCTCATGAAGGACCAGGTGGACAACCTCGAGAAGTTGAATATTACTGAGGCAGTCACGATCAACGGACTGCTGAATCCCATAGAGCGTGCGAAGGCCATCGAAAGAGTCGAAAACGGATCGGCATGTATACTATACATTGCCCCTGAATCGCTGCGATCAAAGACCGTGGAAAACTTGCTGCTGGGCAGGAAGGTCGTCCGTTTCGTCATCGACGAAGCCCATTGCTTCTCGGCGTGGGGCCATGATTTCAGGGTGGATTACCTTTACATCGGTGATTTTATAAGGAACCTGCAGGAAAAGAAGAGACTGGACGAACCCATCCCCGTCTCCTGCTTTACGGCCACTGCGAAACAAAAGGTCATCGAGGACATAAGGGAGTATTTCAGGGAAAAGCTATCCATTGAGATGGAACTTTTTACTTCCGATGCTGTCAGGACCAACCTGCATTATAAGGTGTTGCCCAGGGAAACGGACGATGAGAAGTACAACACCATCAGGGATTTGTTGAGCGAGAACGACTGTCCAACTATCATCTATGTTTCAAGAACCAGGAGAGCATATGACCTGGCACAAAGGCTGACAGCGGACGGGTTTGAGGCAAGAGCCTATCACGGACAGATGGACGTCAATGAAAAAACAGAGAACCAGAATGCGTTCATGAACGGTAAAGTGCGGATAATGGTAGCGACGTCGGCCTTCGGCATGGGAGTTGACAAAAAGGACGTGGGGATGGTCATACATTATGAGATATCGGACTCCCTTGAAAACTATATCCAGGAAGCAGGAAGGGCAGGCCGCGATGAATCGGTCGATGCTGACTGCTATGTGCTGTTCAACGACGAAGACCTGAACAAGCATTTCATATTGCTCAACCAGACGAAGATCAGCATAAAGGAGATCCAGCAAATATGGCGGGCTATTAAGAACATTACGAAACAGCGCATGAGAGTTTCGCGCTCGGCGCTTGAAATAGCGCGGCAGGCAGGTTGGGATGACAGCATAAGCAATATTGAAACGAAGGTGAGGACAGCTATAGCAGCGCTGGAAGAGGCAGGCTACCTGAAAAGGGAGCAAAATGTGCCCCGCGTGTACGCCACCAGCATCCTGGCTCCAAATGCCCGCGAGGCGATCGAAAAAATCAATGCATCGCCCAGGTTTGACGAAAACCAGAAAGTAAAGGCAGCAAGAATCATCAAAAACCTCATTTCGGCAAAACATTGGAAGACGCCAGAGCTCGGAGAAGAACCTGAATCCAGGGTGGATTACATATCAGACATCCTTGGCATACCAAAAGAAGAAGTAATAGAGATCATATACCTGCTGCGGGATGAAAAAATACTCGCAAATACAAAAGATATGACCGCGTACATCAAAAAGAAAAGACAGGGGAATGGTTCGCTGGATATATTGAAATCGCATGTCCAGATCGAAAATTTTCTGCTCGGCATATACAAAAACCGGGCCGAAGCGTACAATATAAAAAAGCTCAACGAACAGGCGGTTTTGAGCGGGTGTGCCGAAGCAACTGTATCCAGGCTGAGGACCATCATTAACATCTGGGCGATTACCAAGTGGATAAAGAGACATTATGACACCAGGTCGAATGTGCATTTGAAGCTGCGGGGTCTGATCAGCTGCGAGGACCTTCGGGCAAAGCTTGAGAAACGGCATGAACTGTCCCAGTTCATTATTGAGTACCTGTACAGGAAATGCGGCGACGAAAAGGATGTCGGGGAAGGAACAAAGAGCGGGGAAGAGATACCGGTGGAGTTCTCTGTGGTGGAACTTAAGCAGGAGTTTGAAAGTGAGATTAGACTTTTCAGCACTGAAGTGTCACTTGCCGAGGTGGAGGATGCACTCTTTTACCTGTCAAGGATCGGGGCCCTGGAACTGGAAGGCGGTTTTCTCGTAAAATACAACGCGATGATGATCGAGCGTCTAGAAAGGGACAACAGAAGGCAGTATAGGCTTGAGGATTACCAGGAGCTTGAACAGTTTTACCAGAACAAGATACAACAGATCCATATAGTGGGCGAATATGCCAGGAAAATGATGGAGGATTACCAGGCCGCCCTGCAGTTCGTGGACGATTATTTCAAGCTGAATTATTCATCGTTCCTCAACAAGTACTTCAAGGGCAGCAGACAGGACGAGATCAGAAGGAGCATAACACCGGAAAAGTTCAAAAAGCTGTTCGGAGAGCTTTCGCCTACACAACTGAAAATTATCAACGACAAGGATTCGAAGCATATCGTCGTTGCTGCCGGACCCGGAAGCGGGAAGACCAGGATACTTGTCCACAAGCTGGCTTCTCTCCTGCTGATGGAGGACGTAAAGCACGAGCAGCTTCTGATGCTGACGTTTTCAAGGTCGGCGGCCACAGTCTTTAAGAAGCGCCTGCTGAAACTGTACGGGAACGCCGCTAATTACGTGGAGATCAAGACATTCCACTCATATTGCTTCGACCTGCTGGGGAAGCCAGGTACACTGGAGGCCTCGGACAATATCATACGTGAGGCGGTGGAAAAGATCCGCCGGGGTGAAACAGGACCCGGAAGGATAACCAAAACGGTGCTGGTTATAGATGAAGCCCAGGACATGGACGAGGACGAGTATGAACTTGTTTGTGCGCTTATGGAACAGAACGAAGAGATGCGCGTTATAGCTGTGGGCGACGACGACCAGAACATTTTTGCTTTCAGGGGTTCCAGTTCTGAATACATGAAGAAGCTCATAACCGAGAAAAACGCCGTAGTATATGAATTGGCGGAGAACTACAGGAGCAAGGCCAATATCGTCAAGTTCACGAACGAGATCGCTAAAAAGATACCACACAGGCTGAAACGGACACCTATTATACCTGTGCAGAAGGACAATGGCGTAATCAAGATCGTAAGGTATAAGTCCAATAACCTGATAACGCCCCTTGTGGATGATATTATGTCAACCGACCTTTCGGGAACGACCTGCGTCCTGACCGCCACGAACGACGAAGCGGTGAAGGTTGCCGGGCTGCTGGTGAACAGGGGCATGCCGGCGAAGCTGATCCAGTCGGAGGAGGGCTTTAAGCTGTATGACCTGCAGGAAGTGCGGTACTTCATGGGCCTGCTTGATGTGGATAATCCATCACCTGTCATTGGCGCTGATGACTGGGAGGAGGCCAAGCGGAAGCTGAAGGGCAGGTTCGGCGGAAACCGCCAAAGCGGCAGCTTGTTGTCCGGCCTGACTGCCAACCCGAACCTTGAACTGTGCCTGAACATGATAAAAAACTTCGAAGAAGCAAACCCAAAGCTGAAATTCAGGTCCGACCTGGAAACGCTCATCAGGGAGTCCAGACTTGAGGATTTCTATGAAGAGCGGGGAGAAACCATCCTTGTTTCCACCATGCATAAGGCAAAAGGCAGGGAATTT
>DAOSCC010000090.1:0-9085 GCA_035361135.1 Clostridiales bacterium
CGTCCGGGGGTCGGCGGGGGATATCACCGGCTACGCGATGCGCGGCGGGAAAATATTCGTGAAGGGCAATACCGGGTACCGTACGGGCATCCACATGAAAGAATACAGGGACAGGAAACCTGTCATAGTGGTAGGAGGCACTGTCGGAAGTTTCCTTGGAGAATACATTGCCGGCGGGATTATAATCGTCCTGGGCCTGGGCACTGACGAATTTCCTGCGGGGAACTTCACAGGCACAGGCATGCACGGAGGCCAGATATTCATCAGAAGCCTGAAAAAGCCAAAGTATCTGCCAAAACAGGTATGTGTGAGCCTGGCTGATATTTCGGATATCAGTTCCATAAAGGAGTACCTGTCCGAATTCTCGGAACTGTTCGGCATCGGTATGGATGTGATACTGGAGAAGCCGTTTTACAAGCTTACGCCGAACGCAAAGAACCCGTACAAGCAGATGTACACATATAACTAACGGGTGCGATTGCCGGATAAATCCTGCTTTTACAGATTTTTACCATATTGCAAACTTCTTATAGACAGGTGAGAGGAATATGCTAAATAAAGCGTACCTGGTTCTTGAGACAGGGAAAACATTCGAGGGATATTCATTCGGAGCGGAACGGGAAGTCATAGGGGAAGTCGTTTTTACCACCTGCATGACCGGATACCTGGAAACGCTGACTGATAAAAGCTATTACGGGCAAATAATAATGCATACCTATCCCCTGATAGGCAATTACGGAGTTATTCCGGAGGACTTTGAAAGCAATGCGGTTTCAGCGCTTGGCTACATTGCGAAAGACGTGTGTACCGATCCATCAAATTTCAGAAGCAAAGGCGATCTCGGCACTTTCCTGAAAGAGCGCGATATTCCCGGGCTATGCGGGATCGATACCAGGGAACTGACGAAGACACTGCGCGAACAGGGCACGATGAACGGGATAATCACCAGGGATCCCAAAAAGGCCGATCTGGACAAGATCAGGGCTTATTCGGTAAAAAATGCAGTTGAAAGCGTTTCGGTAAAGGAAAGAAAAACCGTGAACAACGGCGGGAAATATACAGTCGTGCTCCTCGATTTCGGCTATAAGGAAAGTATTGTTAAAGAACTGGCAAAAAGGAACTGCAGGGTGGTAATAATGCCGCATGATGCATCTGTGCAGGACATACTTGAGCAGAATCCGGACGGTATAATGCTGTCCAACGGGCCGGGCGACCCTGCAGACAACCCCGGTATCATAAACAACCTGAAACAGCTTATTGCTTTCAGGGTCCCGATCTTCGGCATATGCCTCGGCCATCAGCTCCTGGCGCTGGCCCGCGGGTTTGAGACAAGGAAGCTGAAATACGGGCACAGGGGTTCCAATCATCCCGTAAAGGATCTGGATACAGGCCAGTTGTACATAACAAGCCAGAACCACGGGTATTATGTCGTTAATGAAAGCATCGACAGTTCGATCGCGCGGATGTCGTTCATAAACCTGAACGACAGGACCTGTGAAGGGATAAAATACCTGGACTCGCCCGCATTTTCGGTGCAATTCCATCCGGAAGGCAGCGGCGGCCCTAAAGACACGGTCCATCTGTTCGATGAGTTTTTGAAGGAGGCAGGCGCCTATGCGGCAGGGCGGGAAAATTGAATTCACCAAGATGCACGGGTGCGGGAATGACTATATATACATCAACTGTTTCGAAAAAGAGATCGACGATCCCGAGGAGCTTGCCATCGCCTTGTCCGACCGGCATTTCGGCATAGGCGGCGACGGCCTGGTCCTGATATGCAGGAGCGATATAGCCGACGCTAAAATGAGGATGTTCAACATGGACGGAAGCGAAGGCAAAATGTGCGGCAATGCTATACGCTGCGTTGCCAAATACCTGTATGACAACGGCCTTTGCAAAAAGGATGAGATAAAGATAGAGACTTTGAGCGGTATAAAAACACTGCATCTGAACATTGAAAACTGTTCGGTATCATCCGTGAAGGTAGATATGGGGAAAGCTGAGTTTGACCCTTTGAAAATACCCGTCGCATTGCCCGGGGACCGCATTATAAATGAGCCTTTGAACATAAGGGGCCAAACTTACAATATCACCTGCGTGTCCATGGGAAATCCGCATGCCGTGGTCTTCTGCGATGATACGGACGGCCTGGACATCGCCGGATTAGGACCGTGCTTCGAGTACAACGGGATATTCCCTGAACGCGTCAATACCGAATTCGTGCAGGTGATCGGCAGAAACACGATAAAAATGCGCGTATGGGAACGGGGAAGCGGGGAAACACTTGCTTGTGGGACAGGCGCCTGCGCCGCGGCCGTCGCGTCGGTTTTGAACGGACATTGCGATAAAGGGCAGGATATCCGGGTGCTGCTTAGGGGCGGCGAACTGGTGATCAATTATACCGATGAAAGGGTGCTCATGACAGGAAACTGTGTCAAGGTATTCGAAGGCGTTATCGAATTCTGAGCATGTTTGCAGCGGAATGCGGGCAGCTTTGCCTGAAATGGCAGCATGAGTTCAGGTATTGCATTATAAGGCAGGAATTGCGAAACGAAGTAAAAGGTAAACATATGAAAAAGAAAAGGGATGAATCGCTATGACAAAATTCATTTTCATAACAGGCGGAGTCGTATCAGGACTTGGAAAAGGCATTACCGCCGCAAGCCTGGGCAGGCTGCTGAAGCAGAGAGGCCTGAAGGTCGCCGCACAGAAACTGGATCCGTATATAAACGTGGACCCGGGGACGATGAGCCCTTTCCAGCACGGAGAGGTGTTCGTTACTGACGACGGGGCGGAGACCGATCTCGACCTGGGACATTATGAGCGTTTCATAGACGAAGACCTGACCAGGTTTTCCAACCTGACTTCGGGCCGGGTCTACTGGAATGTGCTCAACCGCGAACGCGCCGGAGGCTACCTGGGCAAAACGGTCCAGGTCATCCCTCACATTACCGGCGAGATAATCGATTTTATATACAACGGTGCTGAAAAAAGCGGCTGCGATGTGCTGATAACTGAAATCGGAGGAACGACGGGAGACATCGAAAGCCAGCCTTTCCTTGAGGCCATAAGGCAGATCTCCCTTGACAAGGGCAGCGATAATTGCCTTTTCATCCATGTGACGCTGGTCCCGTACCTGAAAGGATCCAATGAGCATAAATCTAAGCCTACGCAGCATTCGGTGAAGGAACTCAGGTCGATGGGCATTTCGCCGGACATCATCATTGCCCGTACCGATGAGCCTTTCGATGATGACATAAAGGCAAAAATATCGCTGTTCTGCAATGTCAAACTCGATTGCGTGATCCAGAACCTCACTTTGCCGAACCTGTATGAAGCGCCGCTCATGCTGCACCGAAACGGCCTTGACGACGTGGTATGCAGGGAACTGGACCTGCATACGAAAGAGCCGGACCTGGCCGAGTGGGAAGACATGGTCGATAAGATAAAAAACCGTAAAAAAGAAGTGGTCATAGCCATCGTAGGCAAATACGTGAAGTTCCCTGATGCATATCTTTCGATAATAGAAAGCCTGAACCACGCAGGTTACCACACAGGCGCGAATGTAAGGATCAAATGGGTGGAGAGCGAGACCGTCACGAAAGAAAATGTGGCTGAAAAACTGAGAGGAGCAAGCGGGATCATCGTTCCCGGCGGGTTCGACGCCAGGGGCATCGAGGGGAAGATCGTCGCCTGCCAGTTTGCACGGGAGAATGATATCCCTTACCTCGGGATCTGCCTCGGCATGCAGATAGCCGTCATTGAATACGCACGCAATGTCTGCGGCCTTGCGGATGCCAATTCGACAGAGTTCAGGGAAAGCTGCCTCAACCCCGTGATCAACCTGATGGAAGACCAGCTCGGGATCACAAGGAAAGGCGGGACCATGAGGCTGGGCGCATATCCGTGCGTAACGCGGGAAGGCACCATGTTCCGGTCTCTGTACGGCAAAGAACTGATAAGCGAGCGCCACCGCCACAGGTATGAATTCAACAACGCGTACCGGGAGATCATGACCGGGCACGGGATGGTCATTTGCGGTACGGCACCCGACGACAGCCTGGTCGAGGCGATAGAACTGCCGGATAAGAAGTTCTTCATAGGGGTACAGTACCACCCTGAATTCAAGAGCCGGCCCAATAAGCCGCATCCGTTGTTCATGGGGCTTGTGAAGGCCGCTTTGGATAAAGATACACAAGCGGATTAGCGCTGTTTGATACGGACAAATCTTGACTTACTGTATTTTTGATCTATCTGGACCAGTTTTATATTGTGAGGTTGGCAGTTATGAAAATCAACAGGAATTATCTTGATCTGAAAGAAAGTTATCTGTTTGCAGTTATTGCGGACAAGGTCGATGATTACAGGAAACAAAACCCTCAGAAGGAAATTATCAGGCTTGGGATAGGAGATGTCACACTGCCCCTTGTTCCGGCAGTAATCGAGGCAATGCACAAAGCTGTTTCAGAAATGGGGAATGCGGACACCTTCAAAGGTTACGGGGAATACCAGGGGTATGATTTCCTGAGGCAGGCCGTATGCGATTATTACGCGCGCAAGGACATATCGCTCGATATGGGCGAGGTGTTCATCAGCGACGGGGCTAAAAGCGATATCGGAAACATCCTGGATATATTCGATACCGACAACACGGTGATAATCCCCGACCCGGTCTATCCCGTGTATGTGGACACGAATATCATGGCCGGCCGGAAAATCATATTTATAGACGGCAACGAGAAGAACGGATTTCTGCCATTGCCTGATGAAAAAACAGAAGGGGACATCGTTTACATCTGTTCGCCCAACAATCCCACCGGCGCGGTCTACACGAAAGACCAGCTGAGGATGTGGGTCGACTGGGCACTGGAAAGGCAGGCAGTCATCCTGTTCGACAGCGCCTATGAAGTGTTCATCCGTGATCCGGACCTGCCGACAAGCATTTACCAGGTACCGGGCGCAAGGAAATGCGCCATCGAGTTCTGCTCCCTTTCCAAAACGGCAGGCTTCACAGGAGTACGCTGCGGCTATACGGTCATTCCCGACAAGCTGGTGAGGGACGGTATACCTTTGAACAAACTGTGGTACAGGCGCCAGTCGACCAAGTTCAACGGGGTGCCTTACATAGTGCAGAGGGGCGCCGAAGCAGTGTTCACGGATACCGGGCTGAAGCAGATATCGGAGCAGATCGGTTATTACCTCGAGAATGCACGTATTATGGCGGATGCCCTGGCCGGGCTCAGCGTCTGGTTCACGGGAGGCAAAAACTCGCCGTATATCTGGCTGAAATGCCCGAATGGCATGTCGTCATGGGAATTCTTCGATTTCCTCCTGAATAACTGCGGCGTTGTCGGAACACCGGGAGAAGGCTTCGGGAAAAACGGAGAGGGCTTCTTCCGCCTCACTGCCTTCGGTAACAGGGGAAATGTTACAGAAGCGATGGAGAGGATAAGGAAAGCATTGTAATATTGCATTCTCCCTGAGATTCGTTCTCCTGTATATAAGTTGTGTTTTCCGTATATGTATGATAAGTATGTTGATATACGGAAAACGCAGCTTTTTTATTGCCAGAGAGCCCAATGTATATATTGCTGCTTATATAATCCTGAATGTTAAATACTTATTTAAATGCCCGTTGACATTGTGGACTGCAGGGAAGTTGCGGTTGATGTATTTTTTTGTTTTTTGAGTTCCCTGGAGGCTTCCAGAACTGCAATCGCCAGCTGGTCCGCACATGAGGTCCGTCGATCGCCGCAGGTATTGCCGAGCAGCTTCCCAGCGATCTGCTGTGCAGTCCAGCCATCGACCAGTTTGGGAATAGCCTTGAGATTTCCGCTGCAGCCGCCTGTAAACTCGATATTCGTGACGACATCATTCTCATCGATGTCGAAAGAGATCATCCTGGAGCACGTGTTTTTTGTTTTGTATGTATATCTCATTATTCTGCCTCCGATAAGTTTTACAGCACTTTTGCCGGTATCTCCCGGATCTTGCCTGAAGTGTTGGTATCCCGGGATAATGCAACTTTACCCACCTTTAAAATGTACACAATAATATTTATCCTTGCAAGTCGTTTTCTCTGTCACCAAAACGGTGATACTACGTTTTTACAGTGTTGCTTGCTTTTATGCTGCTGACGGATGATAATAAAACCACACTCGCACATGCATATAATCATCAGTGTGGGTAACAAGAAGACGAAAGGAGCTTTTTTATGGCTGAGTTCGGAGAACAGCTGAGAAAGGCAAGAGAGGTCAAGGGAATGACCCAGCAGTCTCTTGCGGAAAAACTGTATGTTACACGGCAGGCAGTATCGAGATGGGAGTGCGGCGACCGCTACCCCGATCTGATTACAGCCAAAAGGATAGCTCAGATCCTGGATGTGAGTCTGGACGATCTGATTTCGGAAAAAGATATGAAGCAAGTTGCAGAACGGAATCCGATCGTTGAAAAACCTTCCATCAACAATATTGTGATTGCACAGTTCGCATTTGTGCTTTTTGCCTGCATTGTCTCGACAGTGAATATGTTCATCAGGAACCCTTTAGATCTGTTGCCGGCTTCATATGATGATTTGCTGATAATCGGGACAAATCTTTTGAGTAAAATCATCCAGGCAGGTATCTTCGCTTTCGGACTGATCATGGCTGTAAAAGGGATGCTTTCTCCGAAGATGACAGTCGAATGCAGATCCGATTTGGATATATGTTAAGGCAGCATCTTATATATGGTTTTTGGGCATAATGGCATTGCTTGTTTACAGCCTTGTATCCACTTTACTGCTGAAAAGGCAATTGAAAAATGCAAGATCAACAGAGGAAAACATCTTCGAAGCCAACAACCTGGAAACACCGTTTCTGCTTGGAATAATAAAACCGAAGATATACTTGCCGGCTGGACTTGACGACGCTGAAAGAAGTTACATTCTGCTGCATGAGCAGACCCATATCCACCGGAAAGATCATATAATCAAGGCATTTGCATTTCTGACATTATCCGTCCACTGGTTCAATCCTCTGGCCTGGATCGCGTTCAGGCTGATGACCGCGGATATGGAACTGTCCTGTGATGAAAAAGTCCTGAAGGAAATGGATGGAGATATAAGGAAGCCTTATGCCGCTACATTGCTATCTCTTGCTGCAGGCAGGCATATTTTGAGCGGAAACCCGCTTGCTTTCGGCGAGGGGGATGTAAAACAAAGGATAAGGAATGTCCTGAACTACAGGGAACCGGCCTTCTGGCT
This sequence comes from Clostridiales bacterium, assembly GCA_035361135.1. Taxonomy (GTDB): domain Bacteria; phylum Bacillota; class Clostridia; order Acetivibrionales; family DTU013; genus DTU013. Next base: position 7,244 of record DAOSCC010000090.1, read on the forward strand.
GACATTGACTGCTGTAATAGCAGCAGTTGCAGTGGGGATAGGTTTGCTGGCTAATCCTGAAGGTACAAACATTATTGAGGTTGAAGAAGATCCTGATGCTCCCGTGAAATATATACAAATAGAAATCACCCAGCCTGGCAGCCGTGAACTGACAGGCAGGGTTATAACTGACAAGGACGGCTATAAAGCCGGCGATACCGTATCTGTTGTAATCAGCGAAAGCGTAACTTATGATGTTGAGAGCCTTGTAAAGGGCGCAATATGACTTCCGGGCTGTGCAGCAGCATCATGGCAAGGTCGGCCCTCATGCGCTGTCCGAGGCTGAGCTCGCGGGCGAACGTTTTCAGCAGTTTCCCTATATCCAGAAGTTCGATCAGCATGTCGAGATTTTTCCTGTAAACATCATCCAGGATCCCCCAGACGACCTTTTTCCACTCGAAGCTTTGGATAACAGGGTGGTCCCACCACAGTTCCGTGCGGTTGCCGAACAGGATCCCAAGATGCTCCATCAGCTTTGCCCTCTGTTTCTGCGGAGACAGGGACAAAACCGATATATCGCCGCTGTCCGGGAGCAACATGCCTGTAAGCAGTTTCATCGTTGTGCTTTTGCCTGCGCCGTTGGGTCCGGCGTAAGCTACGAACTCACCCTTCCCGATCGTGAATGAAACGTTGTCCAGGGCTGTGATCTTCCGCTTTTCGGGCTTTATGAGGTTCCTTATCAGGCCTTTGCCCGTATTGTCACGCTGCCACTGTATAAAGGTCTTTGTCACGTTATTTACGTTAACGGCGAAATCCGTATGGTACATACCTGTTTGAGCCTTTTGTAACATACCAGTTCATTCCTTTCCTGAAGAAATATTTAGCTGCAAGTGCCAGAACAAGCGCATATGCAAACGGATAATATTCAGTGAGGTTCAAAGGCGGCTTTCCCAGCAGGCATAATGCAGGGAACCATGCCATGAGCCCTTCCGGCAGGATGGTGAGCAGGGGGACCTGTATGAAGGCAGGCATCCCCGACAGCGGAAACGGTTGCCTGAGTCCTGACGACCATCATATCGGAAAGCAGTGCACCTGCATATGTATAGGTCAGCATCTGGTCCATGGTCATACCTACGTCTGCGCCGGATGACATGACTGCCTTCCACATATATATCAATGGTATGAGAGTACAGATCTTTATGAATATATCCGGCATAAGATACAGTACGCCGCCGTTTGTTTTTTCCAAGCACGCCATTTGAGCCGATTTTATATACCTGATCATATTTTTTCTACTCCTTAAGCAGTCGTTCCGGTTTCCGGCCGGATGGCACCGCTTTAAAACTTAGTCGGGCCCGGTCGGATGATTTCCGGTCGGCTGATTATTGTCAGATAGCATATTTGCGCAACAAAAAACCCAGGTATCCGATCGAATACCTGGGCAAACTTTCTTATTTCAAACTTTCCGGCCAGAAGCGACGGCCTGCGCGGTCAGGCAGCGCTTGCTGCAAAGCAGGCATCACTATTCGCCTTGCCCGGCGGCATATGTTTGCGGCGAGAGGTATCCGACACGGAAAAAAGGGCACAATACTCCCGTAACAGGGCCAAAATGGCGCAAATAACGGGCAAAAGGGCAGACTCCACCCCTAACGCCGCATACTTGTATGCGATACCTTTGATGTGTTCGCATTTCACACACGCCTTGCCGTTACTGCAAAATGCGGCTATATTCATACCTCTCACCACCTTCCATCAGAATGGATACATTATACTATGACAAATCGTGGATGTCAAATGAGAAGCATCCTGTGATAGCGTCAGTTTACTGTAGGGAAAAGAAGAAAAGAATCATCCTGATGTTTT
>DAOSCC010000091.1:0-6790 GCA_035361135.1 Clostridiales bacterium
GTAGCTCAGCAGGTAGAGCAGCTGACTTGTAATCAGCAGGTCGGGGGTTCGAGTCCGTCCACCAGCTCCAAGGGTTTCAGGAATTCTTGAAGCCCTTTTTTCATGTCAATGCCGCACATTATGTTGCAGATTTTTCTTTTTCATCCATGTGTTCCTGTTTGAGGCTGTAAAACTTCTTGTATGGTAATGAATGTGATGAAAAAATGGACAGTAAAAGGGAGAAAGTGACCAAAAAAACAACCTTCCTTGCCAGACAAGTTAAATTTCACATAATTATATTATGGGTAAGCGCTGTCCGGTCCAGAACATTATTATGGTTGTTGCCTGCTGACACATAAATAATTCAGCCGGGAACATACTGCCTGATACTGAAATATGAATAGCTAAATAATTAAGCTAAATCTCATGCCGAAAAGATAGTAACCACCACAGTACATGAAATTCTTTACACTACCTTCATGCGTCAACAGTTACACATCTATTATACAATAACTGAAACGAACTATATGCGTAAGAAGCTGCTTTTTCGACAAGCCTTGTACATTTATTTATTATCTGCCATAGCTGCGAGTTTTCTTGTGGCAATCTAGGCAAAGGATTTCACAGTTTGACAGTGTATCAGCCCCGCCAGAGGAAACGGCAGTCTTATGGTGTGCTTCCCATGCACCCCATGCGCCTTCTTTTCCCCTGTTCTCGAAAGACAAAGTCTTATTGCAACGCCCAGTATGATTATGCGTAATCCTAGCGCACTCACACTTTCCGCCTGATCGTTCCCAAGCGGCATTGATAGTTTCCTTTGAAAAGGCCATTATCTTCACCTCCATTTTTATACTATTGGTAGACATTCAACTTGTAATTATATGTGATCACTGGTCTTGTATTATAGGCATCTCTTAACTACCATTGTATACCAACTATAATATACATCAAAAAAATTAGAAATCAATGTTAAATATAAAATCAAAATAAGGGGAAATATCTCAAATATTATCAACGGAGGGAAATATCTATTACTTTATATTAGTAGGCTGGTTTTCCCTACTTATAAAGAGAATATGGTATCTTAAAATGGCGGTGTCATTATAATATACTTAGAAGTTAAGGACCTTGAATACTTCATTTATTGCTAACTGCACTTTTTATTATATTTCAAAATCTTTATATCTGTTGGAGCATTTGCTCAGTATTTGCAATTGTATGGGATATAACTTGCGGCACAGCGGCAATGTGTCAACAATAGGGTTTTTTATCTCGATGCCGATGTCGCAAGCTGCTGCAAGAAGGAATTTTATATCAAAATTATAGGCATTATGGGCAACTAACACATCATTGCCTGCAAACTGCATAAAAGTAGGCAGCACTTCTGAGAAACTGTCCCTTTACTTTGGACATTCACTGCCTTATTGTAAGGTTGGTAAATTGATGGTATTATTTACTTGGTATTATTTACATGGTTGCTCAATTATACATAAGCAACTTCGGAGGACATATGGTATTCTCAAGTTTGGTATTCCTGCTGAGGTTTTTGCCGGCAACGCTTTTGCTTTACTTCACGGTGCCCGGGATGAAAGCAAAAAATGCCGTACTGATAGCGGCGTCGCTGTTTTTTTATGCCTGGGGAGAGCCTGTGTGGGTGATACTGCTGATCATCAGTTCTGTTATAGATTACATATGCGGCGGATTTGCCGGGAAATATCCTAATACGCCGAAGGGCAGGCTGTTCATGATAATTTCGCTGGTGCTGAACTTCGGACTGCTGGGTTTTTTCAAATATGGAGGATTCATCGTAAACAACATCAATTCGCTGCTTGGCCTCAATATACCGGATCCGGGAGTATCTCTGCCGATAGGCATTTCATTCTATACCATGCAGACAGTTTCATATACTATCGATGCATACAAGGGCAAGGCAAAAGTGCAGAAGTCGTATGCCAGGTTCCTGCTTTTCGTGTCGATGTTCCCTCAGCTGGTCGCAGGCCCCATCGTCCGCTATACCGATGTGGAAGACCAGTTGGAGGAACGCACCGTCACAATGCAGGGGATATATGAAGGAATCACACGGTTTGTTGTGGGGCTTGCAAAGAAAACACTGATAGCGAATTTCGCTGGTTCTGTCGCGGCCAAATACCTTGACGGGGACCTGCTGGGCATGTCGGCCCCTGAAGTGTGGTTCGGGCTTTTATGTTTCACGTTCCAGATATATTTCGATTTTTCCGGCTACTCGGACATGGCGATAGGCCTGGGAAAGGTTTTCGGGTTCACGTTCCCGGAAAACTTCAATTACCCTTACACTGCACAGAGCATCACGGATTTCTGGCGGCGCTGGCACATGACGCTGGGAACGTTTTTCAGGGATTATGTCTACATTCCGCTTGGAGGCAATCGAAGGCTGCAGATGAGGAATATTCTTATCGTCTGGATGCTGACCGGCCTCTGGCATGGAGCAAGCTGGAATTTCGTCATATGGGGCCTGTATTTTGCAGTGATCCTTGTGCTTGAAAAGAAATTCCTGCTCAAAGCGCTCGAAAAAGTGCCTGAAGCGGTCAGGACCCTATATTCGTTCCTGCTTGTCATGTTTGGTTTCAACTTTTTCTATTTTGAAGACTTCAGCAGGAATATCGACGCGCTGAAGGTGATGTTCGGGCTGGCCGGCGCATCATTACCCGCGGCCGATGTATTCCGGCTTGTGGTCAGCTATCTTCCGTTTATCGCAGTGTGTGTGATTTGTTCGCTGCCAGTAAAACGCTTCATCCTGGACAGGGCGGAGAAACTCAGGCTTCCGGAAGGCGTGAGGGCAGCTGCGGCAGCACTTTGCATTGCCATAGTATTTATAATGTCGGCAGCAAGTATAGTGAGCAACAGCTATAATCCGTTCATATATTTCAGGTTCTGACCGGCGGCAAAAAAGCATCTTAAGCGGCGGAGAAGAGGAAAGATATGAAAAAGACTCAACACGCAGTAATATGCACATTTGTTGCATTATTGGCATTGCTTATCGTTTGCTCGCTGTTTGTCGACAGCGACGGGTTTTCTCCTTTCGAGAACAGGTATCTCGGCAGGAAGCCCGAATTGACGATATCAGGCGTATTCTCGGGAGAGTTCATGGACAAGTATGAGACTTTCCTTCTGGACAACTTTTTATTAAGGGAGTTGTCGGTGACCGGTTTCCAGGCTTATGCGGACCTGCTTTACCTGGACCTTTTCACCGGCAGCGAGATCGTGCTTGCGAATGTGGATGTGGATGAATTCGTGAAAGCCGGGGGCCAGGAAGGCATTTCAGCGGCCGGAAACGGGATCGCTGTGGAGGCAGGAAACGAAGGCACCAGTGGAGCGACGGGTGAAAGCGCAGTGTCGGGCGGAAACGCCGACATTACGGCGGGGCAGGATTCAGGCAACTTGCAGGCTCCGGACGGCAGTTCAGCGGAAAGATACGGGCTTGCCGACAGGGCGCAGCAATCCGTCAATGCCGGCACACAGACGGTATCCGCTCCCGGAGAAGCAACTGGGGCAGGTCAGGCAGCGCAAAACGGGGAGCAGGATACTGAAGTACAGCAGGAAGGCCAGTCTGCCGGGGACCAAACCGGCCGGCAGGATGGCGGGGATAATCCCGGAGAAGGAAGTGCCCCTGTAAATGAACAGGCGGACGAACGGCTCAACAATTCACTGATAATAGCAGGCGACAGGGTCATGATGCCGACCGGAGCCTACAACCTGAAGGCGTTTGGCGGGATCCTGTCCGAGTTCGGCGAGATCATGCCGGATCTCAACCTGTATTCGATAACCGGCCCGACAAGCGCTGCTTTCTATGCGTCGAAAAAATACAGCACCGGCAATTATGACCAGAGCAAGGCTGAAGCCATAATTGACCAGAATGCTGATGGTGTCACGGTTGTCAGGGTATTTGACAGGCTGATGGAGCATAAAGATGAGCACATCTATTTCCGGTCTGATGTACACTGGACCGCACTGGGGGCGTACTATGCCTACACTGCGTTCTGCGAAGCGTCAGGACAGGTAGCGGCCGACATAAATGATGATTTCACCAAAGGGACGTATGAACCATTTCTGGGCGGATTATATGCCCAGATATACAAGATGCCGCAGGCATCCAGGCTGAAGAACAACCCTGAAAAACTGGATTACTATATTCCGAGAATCGGGCACCAGCTTACGCTTTATAAGATGGGAAACCTGAAAGACTCGTACAAGGTCGACAGCATCATCAATACAAACTTCAAGAGCCTCGGCGCTTACAAATATTCATGTTTCGCATGGGGAGACCAGCGCATAGAAAGGATCGACACAGACAACCCCAACGGGCGCAAGCTGCTCGTGATAAAGGACTCGTACGGGAGTGCCCTGGTACCGTTCCTCGTACACAACTATTCGCTTATCTATGTCATAGATCCCAAGGGGTTCAATAACGAGGGATGCCTGGATTTCGACGCCAAGGTACTGATAAATGACGAGGGTATAGACGACGTGCTGTTCTGTTTCTCGATCTACGGAAGCGGAAGGAAGATAATACAGGACAGCCTGAAAAGCCTGCTGCTGAGGTGACCGGGTGTATAAGAAAGGACTCCTGCCCTGTTCGGCGGGAGTCCTTTTATTATTGCTGCTTGTCAGATCCATTTATTTATCTTTGTATTCCGTTTGCCTGTCAATACTTGATATCAGCCCTGTCTGTCCATTGATGTTGATATGACCTGTGGTGTGCTTTTTGCAGGCTGGCGTTGTATGCAGGCAATGACGGACTGCCGGACGGTACTGCCGATGCTGCTATTCCGCCAGTACCGCTTTTAGCTTGTTGATGTAGTAACTGAGGTCGCTTTCACCGATATCGAGGTCATCGACTGAAATGCTGACTATCTCGTATTTGACCTGTCCGGCCGGAGTACTTACAGTCACGATGCTGCCGGGTGCGTTGAGCAAAAGCGCCTGACCCATTGGCGACAGGCAGGATGCGTCAAACAGGCCGGCAGAGGATTTCCCGGCATATGGAAGCACGATCCGGCAGTTGATGATTTCCGAATCCTCGAGGTCCTTTATCTGCACTACGCTTCCGATTATGGAAAAAGGACATGAATCAGCGCCGTCTTTTTTAACTTCTGCGTTTTTCAGGAATTTTTCCAGCCTGTTTATATACTCTCTGAAAAATGCTTCGCTCTGCATCGCAGTCTGGGCGTTATCTGAAAAAAGGCTCTTGAGTATCGGTTCCTTTTCCCTCTCTATTTCTGTAATGTGGTCGGCCAAAAGCTTGTACATCCTTTCGGACAGTGCCGTTTTTCGCATTTTCATCTCCCTTTCGATATTTTTGCATGCAAAAACAAACATAAGAAGACACTTCGCAGGCCAAATGCGAAATGTCTTCCTCCAGTCTGGCATTGTTCTTTCTAAATATATGCTAACATAAATGTAAACACATGTCAATGTAGGTTCTCGCTGGAAGAAAGTGAAAAGAGGAAAGGGGACACTCCTCCGCAAGAGGTATTCCTTTGTGGATGAGGAATATCCCCTGAAAAAAGAAAGGGGACGCTCCTTCACATGAGGTGTTTCTCTTCAGTTAAGGAGTGTCCCCATATGATCAGGGTTCCTGTTTCTGGTATTGCAGAAGGTACAGCGAATAATACATGCCCCGTTTGGCCAGGAGTTCCTGGTGGGTACCGGATTCCCTGACCTTTCCCTTGTGCAGCACTATTATCTTGTCGGCGTGCTGGACTGTTGAAAGCCTGTGGGCGATCACGATGGTGGTCCGGTTCCTGGTGAGCTTGGCAAGGGCGTCCTGTATCAGCATTTCAGTCTCCGTATCGATATTCGAGGTCGCTTCATCCAGCACCAGTATTTTGGGATCGAATGCCAGAGCCCTGGCAAATGCGAGCAGCTGCCTCTGTCCGGCGGAGAATGTGGCCCCGCGCTCCATCACTTCCGTATCGTAACCCAGCGGGAGTTTGCTTATGAATCCGTCGGCATTGACATACCTGGCGGCTTCCCTGACTTTATCATCAGTGATGCTTTCCTCGTCGAGCCTGATATTGTCCTTCAGTTTGCCGCTGAACAGGAAGACATCCTGGAGCACTGTCCCTGTCAGCTTCCGAAGGTCATCTTTCCTGATATCCCTGGTATTTATGCCGTCTATCAGGATCTCGCCCTTCTGTATTTCATAAAGCCTGCTCAACAGGCTTATGATCGAGGTTTTGCCAGCTCCCGTCGCGCCGACGATAGCGACGGTTTTGCCGGCGGGCACTGTAAAACTGACATCGCGAAGGACCCAGTCGCCTTCATTGTATGCGAACCACACATTCCTGAACTCGATCTCGCCCCTGACGCCGTCCGGTAGGCTGAGCGCACCGGAGTCATCTTCGGCTGGCGTGTCGAGTATGAGGAATATCCTTTCCGCGGCTGCCATCGAGGCCTGCAGGATGTTGTATTTTTCAGCGAGGTCATTGATGGGCTGGAAAAACATGCTTATGTAGTTAACGAATGCATAAAGCACACCGAACTGCAGTGTCCCGTGCAGCACTTCAAGGCCGCCGAACCATATCAGCAGCGAAAGGGCTATGTATGACATCATTTCAACGGCAGGGCGGAACAGGCCGAATGTTATGATCTCGCTCATAACTGCCCTGTAGTATTCATGGCCTATCCTGCCGAATCTCTCAAAGTTCTCCTTTTCCCTGTTGAACATCTGGATGACCCGCATCCCTGATATGTTCTCCGATATAGCGGAATTGATCTTCGCCAGCGATGTCCTGACGTTCCTGTACACTTTTCTTATCCTTCTCCTGAAAAA
>DAOSCC010000091.1:6890-9057 GCA_035361135.1 Clostridiales bacterium
TCGCCAGCGATGTCCTGACGTTCCTGTACACTTTTCTTATCCTTCTCCTGAAAAATACCGACAGCACTATAACGACCGGCATTATTGCAAGAGAAACCAGAGTCATGGTCACATTAAGTTTGAACATGATCACCACGACGCCTGCGAGTATTGCTATATCTTTCAGCAACGTGACGAGCACATTGGTGTAAACTTCATTCAGCGCCTCAGTATCGTTCGTCACGCGGGTAACGAGTCTTCCGACAGGATTTTTGTCAAAATAGGAGAGGGGCAGCTTCTGCATGTGCGAAAACAATTTCTGCCTGATGTTGAATATGATGGACTGGCCGGCATAGCTCAGGACATATATCTGCAGCAGGTTGAACAGGAAGCCTGAGACCACGAGCAGCAGGAAATATACTCCCATCCTGCTCAGCGAAGCAGCATCGCCTTTCTTTATGAAATCATCGATGGCAACGCCGATCAGGTAAGGTCTTGCCAGGTCTGCAGCCGTCGATGCGAACAGAAGTATTACGGCCAGCGCGAACAGATACCAGTATCGGGCTGCAAATCCCAGCAGCCTTTTCATCAGGCGGAAGTCATATACCTTGACCTGGAGCTCTTCTTCTGCAAAACCTTCGTTTTCCCTGTTGTCATCAGCCATGCTACTCCGCCTCCTCTATTTCATCTGCCAGAAGCTGTTTCGTGTACAGGTCATGGTAATATCCGCCCTGTTCGACAAGCGAATCATGAGTGCCCCTTTCCATGATTTTTCCTTCATCGAGGACTATGATCTCGTCCGCATCCCTGATCGCCGATATCCTGTGGGATACGATGATGCAGGTGCGGTTTTTCATTATTGCTTTCAATTCACGGAGGATGCCCTCCTCTGTTTTTGTGTCGACCGCGGACAGGCAATCGTCCAGTATCAGTATGGAAGGCGACCCTATAATTGCCCGCGCGATGGCTGTCCTCTGCTTCTGGCCTCCGGACAGCGTGACGCCCCTTTCTCCGACGAGCGTATCGAATTTCTGCGGGAATTCCATGATATCGTCATATAAGCGGGCCATTTTTGCTGCTTTTTCTATTTCTTCCATACTGAAGCCCCTGTAGAAATCGATGTTGTTCTTTATCGTGTCTGAAAACAGGAACGTGTCCTGCGGCACGCATCCTATATTGCCTCTCAGAGAAGACAGCGATATATCGTTTATATCAATGCCGTTTATGAACAACGTGCCTTCTGGAGCCGACAGGATCCTCGGGACGAGGTTTATCAGGGTCGACTTGCCGCTGCCGGTTTTGCCTACAATGGCCAGTGTTTTGCCGTGATCCACCGAAAGGCTGATATCTTTCAGCACAGGTTCCCTGCTGCCCGGGTACTTGAATGTCAGGTTCCTGAATTCGATGGCTTTGGTCCCCACGGCGCCGTCCGGATTCTTCCCGCTGACGTCTGCTTTTTCGGATACATGCAGCGCGGCGGCACCGGGGATCACCAGCGTTACGGCTCCTGTTTTGTCCGCTATTTCCGGTTTTTCATCCATCAGTGCATTTATCCTGTCCAGCGACACCGAACCGCGTTTGAATATGTTGGCTACCCATCCGACAGCGGTGATGGGCCAGATCAGCATCCCGAGATAGCTGTTGAATGCTACGAACTCTCCGAGCGATACCGCTCCGTCGATGACCAGCAGGCCTCCATACCAGAGCGCTATGACGAAAGAAAGAGATGATACCAGCATCACGCTGGGGAACATCATGCTCATGATCCTGATGAACCTGAGGTTGGCACGCCTGTTTGCTTCGTTGACGCTTTCGAAGCGTTCTGTCTGGTGGTTCTCCTGCACGAACGATTTGATGACCCTTATCCCCGAGAAATTCTCCCGGGCTGCCTCCGTCAGGTTTGAGAAGGCTTCCTGCTGCCTTTGGATGGTGCTTTGCATGATTCTCATATATGAAAACACCAGGATGCCCAGGACAAGGATCGGTGCGAAGCTGGCCGCGGTCAGCCTGAGGCCGCCTGTCTGGAGCATCATCACAAGGGAAGCGACGGGCATGAGCAGGCAATCCACGGCAAATATGACTCCCTGTCCCGTGGCCATCGTGACGTTGTTCATGTCATTCGTCACATGAGCCATGATGTCTCCGGTCTTGTGCGTATTGAAATAATTGGCCGAAAGCTTCTGAAGGT
>DAOSCC010000092.1:0-6886 GCA_035361135.1 Clostridiales bacterium
CGACTTTGACAGCTACAGGCAGTGGCTTGAGGAGATAGGCGTTGGGACGGGACTCGTGAGGATCAGGGAAGATGACTTTACCGCTTCCTGTTTCATCAACACCGACCTTTCCGGAAACCAGATCACAGGGTTCTATCCGGGCGCAATGGCGTATGATGAAAAAATCAGCATGCTGGAAATACCGATGGACGATGTTTCAATGGTGATAATAGCGCCGACCGAGCCCGCCGCGATGAGCAGATGGTGTGATGAATTGCAGAAGATCGGGATACCATATCTGTATGATGCGGGAATGCAGATCCCGCGGCTGGAGCCGGATGATCTGGCCAAAGGCATACTTGGAGCAAGGATAGTCATTTTCAATGAGTATGAGTATGCTATGATGCGGAAAAAGACGGGCCTTACCATGGGCGATATACTTGCCGGGGCCGAGTTGGCCGTGATCACTCTTGGAGAAAAAGGGTCCGAGCTGTGGACGAAAGATGGAAGAGTGACGGTCCCTGCAGCCAAACCGGTCAGAGTTGTCGATCCGACTGGCGCAGGCGATGCTTACAGGGCCGGCTTGCTGAAAGGGTATTTCGAAGGGGCAAGCCTTGAAAAAATGGGCAAGTACGCCAGCGTTACAGCGGTATACGCTGTCGAGCACAAGGGCGCGACAGAACACAGGTATACGATGGACGAGTTCTACGCGAGGTACAGGGAGAACTTTGAATAAGGGACAGTTCTCCGAAAACCGGCTGATGAGGGGACGGTTCTCAGGAACTGGGGACGAACTGGGGACAGTTCTCAAAAATTGGCCTTAGGGACGAAGGCTTTATAGGGGACAGTTCTCAATAAAGAGAAGGCTAAGGAAAAGCGCCGGTCACCGGCATTGGAGCCGAACATTTCATAAAAAGATACTGCCCGGGAAGCCGACAGTCCATGAAAATTGGATGAGTCTTCAGAATAAGGGAATTGCCTGAAAGGGACAGTTCTCAAAAAACTGACAGAATCGACAAGGAGTTAAAGAATTAATATAACATACAACAGGCTTGTATATTTCACAGGAGGTATTTTAAATGGTTAAGTGCGACATTAGGGACAAATCATTGGCGCCAAAGGGCAAATTGAGGATCGAATGGGCGGACAACCAGATGCCGGTACTGAGAATGATCAGGGAACGGTTCGAAAAGGAAAAGCCCCTTGCAGGCAAAAAGATGAGCTGCTGCCTGCATGTTACTACGGAAACGGCGAACCTGATGCGTACGCTTAAAGCGGGAGGAGCAGACATAGTCCTGTGCGCATCGAACCCTCTGTCGACCCAGGACGATGTGGCGGCTTCGCTGGTCGTTGATTACGGCATATCAGTGTTTGCCATGAAGGGCGAAGACACCGAAACGTATTACAAGCATCTGAAGGCCGCCATTGAACATGGGCCGGATATAACGCAGGACGACGGATGCGATCTTGTCGGCCTTCTTCATAAAGAATACGGCGACAGCTATTTAAAGAACGTGATAGGCGGGACCGAGGAAACCACGACAGGCGTCATCAGGCTCAGGAGCATGGAGAAGGAAGGGGCTCTGCGGATACCGATCATTGCTGTGAACGAATCCGATACAAAGCACCTGTTCGACAACAGATATGGTACAGGCCAGAGCACGATCGACGGACTTCTCAGGGCTACGAACATTTTGCTGTCCGGAAAGAATTTCGTGGTCTGCGGTTATGGCTGGTGCGGCAGAGGTCTTGCAATGAGGGCAAAAGGAATGGGTGCGAACGTTACCGTGACAGAGGTCGATTATGTCAAGGCAATCGAAGCAGTCATGGACGGATTCAGGGTCATGAAGCTCGAAGATGCCATGAGCTTTGCCGATATTATCATCACGGTGACAGGCGATTTGAACGTGGTGGACGAAAAGCACATCAAGCTTGCAAAGGACGGAGTGATTATAGCCAACTCCGGTCATTTCAATGACGAGATAAACATTGACGCGCTTGAGAGGCTTTCTGTATCCAAGAGGACGGTGCGTGATTTTGTGGAGGAATATACGCTTAAGGACGGACGCAGGGTATACCTGCTGGCGGAGGGAAGGCTCCTGAACCTGGCAGCCGCGGAGGGCCATCCTGCTGTCGTGATGGATATGAGTTTTGCAAACCAGGCTTTGGGTGCGGAGTACCTGGTCAGGAATGCGCATAAGATGGAAAAGAAGGTATACGTTCTTCCGACTGAACTGGACCAGGAGATCGCTCGCCTCAAGCTGGAATCAATGGGGATCACCATTGATGAACTGACAGAGGAGCAGATAGCTTACCTGTCGTCATGGCAGAGCGGTACGTGAGTGTACGGTGTCACATGTATAAAATGCGGTTCAGTATATGATTGCAGTATAAATATCTATGTCTGAGCGGTACACGAATACACATTGGCAAACGAAAAAAGTACGGTCTTAATGCGCAGAACTGGAAGCTGACAGATGCCCAGAACTTTGAAGAAGTCATTGACGCATCTGTCAGCAGCGTGTATCAGGACAATTGCAAATAGACGGGCAGATATCACGTGATGCTGGACCGAGTGAAGATTGCTTATAATGTGCTTCAGAAATACGATAAACTCATGCTCCGAATACTTGCATGAATGGTGAGGACAGATGAAAACGCAGGATGTCAAAGCAATTGCTTCAATGATAGATCATACGATACTTAAGGCAGACGCGACAAAAGAGCAGGTGGCCGAATATTGCAGACAGGCCATAAAATATGGTTTTGCGTCTGTCTGCGTGAATCCGTGCCATGTGCCGCAGGTCAGAAAAGAACTGCAGGGTTCAGGTGTCAAGGTATGTACCGTGATCGGATTCCCACTGGGAGCCGACAGTATCGAAACAAAGGCGTTCGCAGCCAAAACAGCTGTGAGGGACGGCGCTGATGAGATAGATATGGTCATCAATATCGGAGCAGTTAAGGATGGCGATTTCGATTACGTTGAAAAAGAAATCGGGGAAGTCGTGGCATCATCCGGGGATGCTTTGGTAAAAGTCATTATCGAGACCTGCTTTTTGACTGATACCGAAAAGGTATTGGCTTGCAAGGCAGCTGCCGCTGCCGGAGCAGGATTTGTGAAAACGTCGACCGGGTTTGGCACTGCCGGGGCCACGGCAGAAGATGTCAGGCTCATGAAGGAGACTGTGGGGAAAAACGTCGGAGTTAAGGCTTCCGGCGGTATCAGAAGCTATGAAGCGGCACTTGAAATGATCGAAGCCGGAGCCGACCGTATAGGCACCAGTTCAGGAGTTAAGATAATGGAAGAAGCCCTGGATAAAAGTAATGCGACTACTTCACAGAAGTAATAAGAAACCTGAGGAAAATAACGATCAAAAATAGCAAGAAAGTTTCCGAATAAAGTAAAGGAAGCTTCTTGATAAGGAATGGGAGAGTAATATGAGGATTCTTATTGAAGGTATTGACGTCCTGACCGCCGATCCGGCGGCAGAATACATCAGGAATGCAGATATCGGAATAGCAGACGACAGGATAGAGTTCATTGTGCCGGCAGGACAACGTGTACCGGATTTCATACCTGACAGGAAGATCAACGGTAAAAACATGCTGGCAATGCCCGGAATGGTAAACGCCCATACGCACTGTGCAATGACGCTTATGCGCAATGCGGCGGATGATCTGCCTCTTCACAAATGGCTTTTCGAGAAAATTTTTCCGATTGAAGACAGGCTGACAGATGATGACGTATACTGGGGAACACGCCTCGCAGCTGCAGAAATGATCAAATCCGGTACTACTGCTCTTGCTGATATGTACCTGCATATGGATGCTGCGGCCAGGGGTATCGTTGATACCGGAATGAGGGTAAATCTGTCGAAGAGCCCGCTGGAATTTCACTCAGAAGGCGGGTTGAAGGCCGACGATGTATTTGATGATGTCAGGACTTATTTCAAAAACTGGAACGGAAAGTATAACGGCAGGATCAGGGTTTATCTGGAAGTGCACTCCACATATCTCTTTGACTGGCCTTCACTTATCAGAGCATCCGAACTTGCAAAGGAGCTGGGAACGGGAATCCATATTCACCTGCTGGAGACTGCCAGGGAGAGGAAGGAAAGTTTTGAGAAGCATGAAAAATCGTCTGTCGAGATATGCGCCGAAACAGGGATATTCGATGTACCTGTAATCGGAGCCCATCTGGTCCATATTGACGAGGAAGATATAAGGATTCTTAAGCAGTACGGCGTCAACGCGGCACACAACCCGACAAGCAACCTTAAGCTAGGAAGCGGGATATCGCCGGTCCACAAGATGCTTGATGCCGGGGTCAATGTCGCTTTGGGTACCGACGGCACGGCAAGCAACAATAACCTGAACATGTTCGAAGAAATGCATCTTGCTGCCCTGATCCACAAGGGAGTAGCCCAGGATCCTGAACTCGTAACTGCCCGCCAGGCATTCATGATGGCGACCGTGAACGGGTCCAGAGCCGTCGGCTTCGGTGATGAGACTGGTATCCTGAAGCCGGGGATGAAAGCAGACATAATATTGCTCGATATGGACAAGCCGCATCTGTGTCCTGTAAACGACCCGTTTTCAGCAGTAGTCTATTCGGCACAGGCTTCAGATGTCGATACTGTGATAGTGGATGGGAATATATTGATGGAAAAAAGGGAGTTGAAGACCATCGATGAAGAACGCGTCATGTTCGAGGTCAGAAAACACTCCGGTATGCTGCTTGAATAAGCAAAATTTCGCCGGGACGGTCAATTTACAAGCAGGTCAAATTGCGTTCATAGAGGGGTGCCAGTTAAAATCAAAAACTTGTACCAGGCAGAAATGCTTCATTTTGTGAAGATGCTGCAAGCAAACAACTCTGTTTATCAAACTTGGATCAGCGCATGAAGGGTTTTGGACAGAGCAGGCAGACCCTTGTAAGGAAGTATTACTGAAAATCTTTAGAAATTGGACGGCACAGTCGAAAGGCTGTGCCATTTTGCTTCAGGCAACTCTATTCTCATGTCAGATTAACCTGAACGATCAGACAGAATTATGAATGAGTTAACGGTGTGTATCATATGATACGTCTCTTAAAGGAACCCTAATATTCAAATTTACATAATATGAACTATGCATTATGTATTATACAATTTCCTGGTATATACGTTGATTGTTTCAAAAGTCGCGCTGCCTGCTTCACAGAAAGCTTTGAGTCTGTCTGCGAAGGCTTGCGGTCTGCGGCATGCAACCTTTTTCGAAAGGGGGATAGGCTGTCCGGGAATGCACATGATCCACTGGAAGGTACATAATTGAGGCCATGCATTTGTCACTACATAAGCTTATTTTTAAAAATGTATTGACCAGGGAGTGCAGGAATATGCAGAGATATGCCGTACTTATGGCAGGTGGTTCGGGAACGAGGCTCTGGCCTCTTTCAAAGGAAGCCAGTCCGAAACAGTTCATCCCCATGGAAGGGGACAGTTCTATGCTGGTTCAGACGATCAAGCGCTTATGCAGGGTCGTTCAGCCCGAGAATTGCTTTGTCGTGACTAACCGCAGTTTGGCCGATATAACAAAAGAGACGGCCGGCAGACTCATCCCCGATGAAAATATCATCCTGGAGCCGGACAGGAAAAATACTGCGGCATGTATTGCTTATACGACGCTGCTGCTGAAGAAAAAACTGGGTGCGGGCATACTGTGCTTTGTGCCGGCCGATGGCTATGTAAAAGACACGTCAGGTTATGCGCGGGCTCTCCGAATGGCGTTCGACACTGCTGAAAATGTCGACAGCCTGGTCATAATCGGTGTCAAACCTGCCTATCCGGCAACCGGGTATGGTTACATCCATGTAGAACCTGTAAAAAGGAAGAAATCAGCAGGAGAAGATACTGCAGCAAATATAAATTCATCGCCAGACGAGCAATCTGCAACAGCCGAAGGTTCAACACCAGGATCAAAATCTGATGCAGAAAAAAGTACATTACCAGGAGAAGAATCTGCTTCATTTGCTGATTCGGCTATATCATACGAAAACATTGATATATTGCGGGTCCTTGAATTCATTGAGAAACCGGCACTGAAAACGGCCCAAAAGCTTGCAGCTTCGGACGATTATCTTTGGAACTGCGGTATTGTGGTCGGTTCTATGGATTCCATAATTCAGAAAATAAAGGAGAACATCCCCGAGCATTACCATAAGCTTTCGAATGCTTTGGAAAGCGGAGAATATGACGAAGGCGAACTGATCCGGAATGCATACGGTGAACTGCATAGCATTTCGTTTGACAACGCAGTGCTTGAGAGATGTGCTGCTTCACTGTATGCTGTAAGAGCTTCCTTCGACTGGGACGATATCGGAAGTATCGATGCCCTGGCTATGACTCTTGAGCCTGACTCCGACGGGAATCTGGTGAAAGGGCGACATATAGGGATAAATACTACAAATTCGGTTATTTACGGTAAAGATGCTGCAATTTGCACGATAGATATAGACAACATGATCGTGGTAGGAACAAAGGACGAAGTACTGGTCTGCCCCAGGAACAAGTCGCAGAAAGTAAAGCTGCTGGTGGAAAAGCTGAAAGAACAGGGGCATGATGATCTCCTGTGAGAAAATGGACTTTTACCGTGCAAGACAGACTTTTGGAGGGATACTGTTGGCAAATACGGGGTTCATACTGATAAGAGAGATAAGAGCCGGTATGTGGAACGAACTGCATCATGTGCTGACCCAGTCACTTATTGCGGAGATCCTTCAAAGAGCCCCTGGGGTTTACTGGGGTAAAGGCAGCCTTTATGCTTCACCTGACGGTTCCAATGTGTTTGATCAGTTTTTTCTGCCCGTGTCCGTTTTCGACGTACATGATTTGGTGAAAGAAGGGTATACGTTTTATCCTGAATACTG